>NZ_JBEXPY010000009.1:23418-204952 GCF_040612315.1 Streptomyces sp. NPDC006435 | reverse complement strand
CTCGCTCACCGGGGCGGCTTTCGCGCAGAGCGGCCGGGGCGCGAAGCCCCCATCCGGCGGCCGGGGAACGGGCCCGCCCCGCCCGCGAACCCCGGCCCATGACTACGACCCGGCCGGCGTCCCGCCCGACGGTCCCCCGTCCGCGGGCGCGCCTCCCGACGGCGCGCCACCCGCGGGCACCGGCCCGCCGGGAGGAACCGGCCCGCCGGAGGGCAGGGGCCCGAAGCCGCCCCCGTACACCCCCCACGGTTCCGGATCGCGCGGGGCGAACCCCGCGGTCAGTGCGAGGTGCACCGCCATCGCCGCCAGCGGCCACGCCAGCAGCACCCCCTTCGCCCGGAGCTGGAGCGGCGCGTCGAAGACCACGCCCTTGCCGACCGCCCGCGCGTGCGCGACCACGTCCTGGTCCGGTCCGAGCCACACCCCCAGCCGCCAGGCCAGCAGCGAGCCGAGCAGTCCGCCCAGCGCGAGCCCGATGACGAGGGCGACGCCGCCGCTCCTCCGGAAGAAGAAGACCAGTGCCCCGGAGACGGCCCCGCAGGCCAGCGCCAGCAGTACGAACGCGCCGTCGGCGCCGATCGCCTCCTCGCCCTCGCTGTTGCTCAGGAAGACGGCGGTGTCGTCGGAGATCAGCGGGACCCGGGGGGCCAGCCACAGCCAGAGGAGTCCGAGCACGACGCCCGAGACGGTCACGAGCGCGGTGACGGCCGCGGCCCGGCGCAGGTCCGCCCCGACGTCCTTCTTCCCGGGCTCCAGCAGGCTCCCGTGGTGACCGTCGGACCCTCCGGAACCGCCGAGGCCACCGGGGCCGCCGAAGCCACCGGGGTGCCCCGGCCCGCCGCCCCGGTTGGGCGGGGTCTGCCAGGGGTCGTTGGACGAGGGCTGGTGAGGCGGCGTCAGAGGTGCGGTCACCGCCCCATCGTGCCAGGCGCGCCCGGACCGCGCCTCACCGGACCGCTGCCCTGCGGTACGCCCAGGTCGCCGCGGCCAGCGCGAGGACGCCGACGACGGCGCAGACGCCGAGGTCCAGCGCGACGGCCGCCCAGTCGGGGCGGGCGTCGAAGGACCGGGAGAGCGCCTCGACCCCGTAGGTGGAGGGCAGCAGGTCCCGGGCCCAGCCGATCGGGGCGGGCAGCCGGTCCGCCGGGAGCACGCCGAGCAGCAGCGCCGCCGACATGCCCAGCTGGCCGAGCAGGGTGGCCAGCTCCTGCCGGGGCGCGAGCAGTCCCAGCGCCGCGCCCAGCCCGGAGAGCGCCGCCCCGGCCAGCGGGATGACGGCGGCGAGCACCCACAGGTGGGTCAGCGGCAGCCCGAACAGCACGCTTCCCGTCACGGCCGTGACGACGGTGCCGGGCACGGTGAAGGAGGCGTACGCCCCGGCCGCGCCGAGCACCACGGCGGCGGGCGGCACCGGCAGCGTGGCGTAGTGGTCGAGCCCGCCGCCGGCCCGCAGCTGCCCGAAGTACTGGGCGAGGAGGTTGAGCGCGACGAAGGCCACGACGAGGACGCTGGACCCGGCGACGACGGCGCGGGCCTCCGCGCCGCCGTCGACGACCCCGCGCATCAGCACCATGATCCCGACGGACTGGAACGTCGCGACGAAGAGCAGCGGGATCCGGGCGACCCGGGCCCGGGACAGCTGGGCGCGGTAGACGGCCGCGAGCGAGGGGAACATCCGGGCCCTCGGGGCGAGCGGCGCGGGCACCATCCCCTCGTCGCCGCGCCCGCGCCCGGCCGTGCCGGTCCGGCCGTCGTCGGCGGTCCGCCCGTCCGTACCCGGCGGGACGGATCCCACCGCGTGGTCGGGAACGATGCTCGTCACCTGGCGCTGCTCCTGTTCGTTCCCCGCCCGGCCGTGCACGCGCACCCGGTCGCCCCGCCCACCCCGGTCATGACTTCACCAGTTCCTCGTTCACGGCCCCGCCGAGTGCGAGGTAGACGTCCTCCAGGCTGGGCGTCGCCAGCGTGAAGTCGTCGAGTGCGGCGAAGGCCGCCCCGCCGGTCACCGCGGCGACCGCCGCCCGTGCCTCGTCGGGGCCGAGCCGCATCACCCAGCGCCGCCCGGACTCCTGGGCCGAGGGCCGCAGCGCGGCCACTTCGGGCACGTCCAGGGGGGCGCGTTCCCGCCACACCAGCTCGACCCGCACCTCGCCCGCGACGCGTTCCTTGAGCCCGGCCGGGGTGTCGCAGGCGATGACCCGGCCGCGTTCGATCACGGCGACCCGGTCGAGGACCGTCTCGGCCTCGATGACGTTGTGGGTGACGAGCAGCACCGTCGTGCCGCGCTCGGCCCGGCGCCGGTCCACGGCGGCCCAGACGGCCCGCCGGGCGACGGGGTCCATGCCGGTCGTCGGTTCGTCCAGCACGAGCACCGGCCGTTCGCCGACCAGCGCGGCGGCGAAGCAGGCGAGTCGCCGCTGTCCGCCGGAAAGCTTCTTCAGGGCGCGTCCCGCGATCTCGGCGAGGCCCAGTTCGTCGAGCACGGCGTCGCGCTCGGCGCGGGCGTCCGCCGCCGTGAGGCCGCGCAGCCTCCCGGTGGTCTCGGCGGCGAGCGACACGGTCAGCTCGTCGAGCGCGGTGGACTCCTGCCCGAGGTAGCCGATCAGCCGGGCGGCCCGTTCGGGGTGGCGCACGAGGTCGTGGCCCAGCACGTCCACGCTGCCGGAGTCGGGGCGCATCAGTCCGGTGAGCTGTCTCACCAGGGTGGATTTGCCGGCGCCGTTGGGGCCGAGCAGTCCGAAGATCTCGCCGCGCCGCACGTCCAGGCTGATCCCGTCGGTGGCGCGCACCTCGGGTGTGGCGGGTGTCCCCCGGCGGCCGCGGGCTGCGGGATAGGTCTTGACCAGATCACGCACCGCGCACACGGTCCCGGTCGCCGTCTGCGCCTGTGCTGTGCCCGTACTCACGAGGTACGAGGGTACGGGGTCGGGCGCCCCGGATCGTGCCCGGGGCCGTGCCGGTGGGGCCTCGGCACGGTGTTCGGCGGCCGGATGTCGCGCCCGGGGCCGACCGGCACCACCGCCCCGCCGCACACCCGTACGGCTCCGCGCACCACTGTCCGGACCGGCCGCCGCCACCGGGGCCCGGCGGCACGGTCACGCGACGGCACGGCCGCGCGGCGGCACGACGACGGCGTCGCCGGGGCGCGCGCCGCACGGTCCGTCAGCCGCCGGACGGGCCCGTCCGCTCCGCCGTCACCGGGGCGTGCTCCGCCGCGGCCCGTACGTCGACCTCCCGCCAGAACCCCGCCCGGATCGCGTAGCGGTCGTGCTCGTCGATCTGGTCGTCCTTGTGGGCGAGCAGGCCGAACCGGGCGGCGTAGCGCAGCAGTTCGCCGTCGATGCGGTGCGGGATGCGCGGGTACATGGTGGACAGCTTCTGGAGGTGGACGGTCTCGGGCAGCCGTTCCATCCAGCGCCGGGCGAAGACCTGGCCCACCTCGAAGGGGTCGCCGCCGACGGTGGTGATGTCCTCCTCGCGGTCCGCCCAGCGCTGTTCGGCGCTGGTGAGCTGGGCCAGGGTGGGCAGGGAGGCCGTTTCGGCGGGTTCGCCCAGCGGTCCGCCGCGCTCCACCCAGCCCCGGTCGGACGACCAGCGCAGGGTCGCCCCGGCGGGCGGGGGCGCGGCGGTGTGCCGGTCGGGCTGGGCGACGGGGCCGCGCAGGCTGCCCGCCAGGTCCTTGGGGGTGGGGACGCCCCGCCCTCCGCCCGCGGGCCGGTCGGCGGCGGGGCTCTCCCCGGGCGGCGGGACGGCGGGGCCGGGCTCCTGCGCGCGGGCCTCCGAGGCGCGCTCGGCGGAGGCGGCCAGCGCCGCCTCGGGCAGCGGCGCGGAGAGGATCGCGGCGATCTCCGGGCGGGGAGCGGGCGGCGGGGCGCAGACGCCGGTGTCCCTGGCCCGTACGGCCTGGGTGATCCAGGCCCGGTCGAGCACCCTTCGTTCGTCGGCCTCGGCCACCAGGTCCTCGGACTGGTTGTAGTCGCCGTCGGCGGCCTGGACGGCCCACAGGTGGACGGCGACGCCGTGCTCCTTGGCGGACATCAGGCCGGGCAGCAGGTCGCCGTCCCCGGTCACCAGCACCACGTCCGAGCAGGCGCGGTTCCTGGCGAGTTCGGTGAGTTCGGCGTGCATCGCGGCGTCGACGCCCTTCTGCGCCCAGCGCCCGTCGCTGCGGGTGAGGGCGCCCAGCCGGACCGTCACCCGGGGCATCACGCGCAGTCTGCGGTGCTCGGGCTGCGGCACCCGGTCGGGAGCGCCGTCGAACCAGTAGATCCGCAGCAGCGGCTGCTGCGTGTCCTCCTCGGCCCGCTCCCGCAGGCCCCGGATGAGGGCCGCGTGGTCGACGGTGATGCGGGAACGGGCGGGCTCTCCGGCCAGCAGGCTCGCGGCTGCGCCCAGCAGATAGCCGGCGTCCACCAGGACGACGCAACGGTCCACGCGTTCCACCCTCTTCCAGAAGTTCGGGTGCGGTCTTTGCCCGGGGTTTCCTTCGAGTCTGCCCGACCGCGCAGGGGTTGACGGCCGGAACTCGATCATCGGCGTGGCGGATCCGCAAAACCTTGCGGGACATGTCACCACTACGCACGGTAATGATCCAACATGCACCGTTCGTCCCGACATGTGAATCTGAACGCGGTCCTGGCCCCGAGATTCCCCACAGGAGGAACACCACCATGGCCAAGAACAAGAACCGCAAGCAGGGCAGCCAGCAGAACCGCGCGGCCGGTCCGGACCGCGGCGCGGAGCAGGCCAGGGAAACCGCGTACGAATCGCAGATACAGTCGCAGTCCCAGGCCCAGGGCAGCCCTGCCGATGTTGCTCGTAAGCACCAGCGGCGCTTCGGTCACAACTGACCCGGCCGCTTCCCGGTCCGGTCCCGGGCCGGACAGGCGGACAGGGGCGCTCCCGCTCTCGCGGGGGCGCCCCTGTCGCGCGTGGTGACGGCGGACTCAGCCGGCCAGGCAGGACGGGCCGAGCAGCACCTTCAGGTCGCCGAAGAGCGCCGGGTCGGGCTGCACCCGGTGCCGGTCGAGCCGGAGCACGGTGGTCTTGCGCGGGCCCTGGAGCCTGATCCGCACCTCGGTGTTGCCCCGGTGGTTGTTGAGCACCTCACCGAGCCGGCTGACCATGGGCGGGGTGATCTTGACCGTGGGGATGGTCAGGACGACGGGCGCGTTGGTCCCCGCCGAGGAGAGGTCCGGGACCTGCATCTCCATGGCGACCAGCCGGGGCACGTCCTCCCGCTTGTCGAGCCGTCCCTTGACGAAGACGACGGTGTCCTCGACGAGCTGGGTGGAGACCAGCTGGTAGGTGGCCGGGAAGAACATGCACTCGATGGAGCCGGCGAGGTCCTCGACGGTGGCGATGGCCCAGGCGTTGCCCTGCTTGGTCATCTTGCGCTGGAGGCCGGAGATGATGCCGCCCACGGTGACGACGGCGCCGTCGGAGTGCTCGCCGCCGGTCAGCTGGGAGATCGAGGCGTCGGCCTTGTCGGACAGCACGTGCTCCAGCCCGAACAGCGGGTGGTCGGAGACGTACAGGCCGAGCATCTCGCGCTCCTGGGCCAGCAGGTAGGACTTCTCCCACTCGATGTCGGAGAACTCGACGTCGAGCCCGAAGCCCGGCTCGTCGCTCTCCTCCTCGCCCATGCCGCCGAAGAGGTCGAACTGTCCCTCGGCCTCCTTGCGCTTGACCTGCACCACGTTGTCGATCATCGGTTCGTGGTGGGCGACCAGGCCCTTGCGGGTGTGGCCCATCTCGTCGAAGGCGCCGGCCTTGATCAGCGACTCGACGGTGCGCTTGTTGCAGACGACCGCCTCGACCTTGTCCAGGAAGTCGGGGAAGCTGCTGTACTTCCCCTTCGACTTGCGGCACCGGATGATCGAGTCGACGACGTTCTGGCCCACGTTGCGCACGGCGGTGAGGCCGAAGAGGATCACGTCGTCGCCCTGGGCGGCGAAGTTCGACAGCGACTCGTTCACATTGGGCGGCAGCACCTTGATGCCCATGCGGCGGCACTCGTTGAGGTAGACGGCCGACTTGTCCTTGTCGTCCTTGACCGAGGTCAGCAGCGCCGCCATGTACTCGGCGGGGTAGTTCGCCTTGAGGTACGCGGTCCAGTACGTGACCAGGCCGTACGCGGAGGAGTGCGCCTTGTTGAACGCGTATCCGGCGAACGGGACCAGCACGTCCCACAGGGCCTGGATGGCCTCGTCGGAGAAGCCCTTCTTCTTGGCGCCGGCCTGGAAGAGGACGAAGTTCTTCTCCAGCTCCTCGGGCTTCTTCTTGCCCATCACGCGGCGCAGGATGTCGGCCTCGCCGAGCGAGTACCCGGCGACGATCTGGGCGGCCTTCTGGACCTGCTCCTGGTAGACGATCAGGCCGTAGGTGAGGCCGAGCGTCTCCTTGAGCGGCTCCTCCAGCTCCGGGTGGATCGGGGTGATCTCCTGGCGGCCGTTCTTGCGCTCGGCGTAGTTCGTGTGCGAGTTCATGCCCATCGGGCCCGGCCGGTAGAGGGCCGAGACGGCGGAGATGTCCTCGAAGTTGTCGGGCTGCATCTGGCGCAGCAGGGAGCGCATCGGACCGCCGTCGAACTGGAACACGCCGAGCGTGTCGCCGCGGCAGAGCATCTCGTACGTCTTCGGGTCGTCCAGCGGGAGGGCCAGCAGGTCCAGCTTGACGCCCTTGTTGGACTCCACCATCTTCACGGCGTCGTCCATGATCGTGAGGTTGCGCAGGCCGAGGAAGTCCATCTTCAGCAGGCCGAGCGACTCGCACTGCGGGTAGTCCCACTGCGTGATGGTGACGCCGTCGGTGTGCCGCACCCAGACCGGGGCGTGCTCGACGATCGGTTCGCTGGACATGATGACGCCGGCGGCGTGCACGCCCATCTGCCGGACCAGGCCCTCGACGCCCTTCGCGGTGTCGATGACCTTCTTCACGTCCGGCTCGTTCTCGTACATCCCCCGGATCTCGCCCGCCTCGCTGTAGCGCGGGTGCTTGGGGTTGGTGATGCCGTCGAGGTCGATGCCCTTGCCGAGGACGTCGGCGGGCATGGCCTTGGTGAGCCGGTCGCCCATCGCGTACGGGTAGCCCAGCACGCGGGCGGAGTCCTTGATGGCGTTCTTCGCCTTGATCTTGCCGTACGTGCCGATCATGGCGACCTTGTCGGCGCCGTACTTCTCCGTCACGTACCTGATCACCTCGACGCGCCTGCGCTCGTCGAAGTCGATGTCGACGTCGGGCATGGAGACGCGCTCGGGGTTGAGGAACCGCTCGAAGATCAGCCCGTGCTCGATCGGGTCGAGGTCGGTGATGCCCATGGCGTACGCCACGATCGAACCGGCCGCGGAGCCACGGCCGGGGCCGACCGCGATGCCGTTGTTCTTCGCCCACATGATGAAGTCGGCGACCACGAGGAAGTAGCCCGGGAACCCCATCTGGATGATGACGTCCATCTCGTACTCGGCCTGCTTCTGCCGGTCCTCGGGGACGCCGCCCGGGAAGCGGCGGTTCATGCCGACCCGGACCTCCTCCTGGAACCAGGTGATCTCCGTGTAGCCGTCGGGGATCTCGAACTTCGGCATCAGGTCGCGCTTCTCGAACATGCCGGAGGTGTCGATCTGCTCGGCGACCAGCAGCGTGTTGCGGCACCCCTCCTGCCAGGCGTCGGAGGAGTCGACGGCGTACATCTCGTCGGTCGTCTTGAGGTAGTAGCCGGTGCCGTCGAAGCGGAAGCGGTCCGGGTCGGAGAGGTTCTTGCCGGTCTGGATGCAGAGCAGCGCGTCGTGCGCGGTGGCCTCGTTCGCGTAGGTGTAGTGCGAGTCGTTGGTCACCAGCGGCGGGATGTTGAGCTTCTTGCCGATCTCCAGCAGCCCGTCGCGGACCCGGTGCTCGATGTCGATGCCGTGGTCCATCAGCTCCAGGAAGTAGCGGCCCTCGCCGAAGATGTCCTTGTAGTCGGAGGCGGCCTGGACCGCCTCGTCGAACTGGCCGAGCCGCAGCCGGGTCTGCACCTCGCCCGAGGGACAGCCGGTGGAGGCGATCAGGCCCTCGGACCACTGGGCGATGGTCTCCTTGTCCATGCGCGGCCACTTCTGCAGCCAGCCCTCGGCGTAGGCGTCCGAGGACAGCTTGAAGAGGTTGTGCAGCCCCGTCGAGTTCGCCGCCCAGATCGTCTTGTGGGTGTAACCGCCCGAACCCGACACGTCGTCGCGCTTCTGGTGCGGCTGGCCCCACTGGATCTTGCGCTTGTGCTTGCGCGACTCCGGGGCGACGTACGCCTCGATGCCGATGATCGGCGTGACGCCGGCCTTCTTCGCCGAGTGGAAGAAGTCGTAGGCACCGTGCAGGTTGCCGTGGTCCGTCATCGCGATGTGCGACATGCCCATTTCATTACAGGCATTGAACATGTCCTTGAGCCGCGCGGCACCGTCCAGCAGCGAGTACTGGGTGTGGACGTGGAGGTGCGTAAAGGGCGGCTTGGTCACGGCGCTGTGCCTCCGATGTGCGGCTGCGGCGCGGAACGCCTCGATGAGGGGCGGCGGCCGGGCGGCGGGCGGGCGGGTTGGGGGACAGCGTGGAAGTCTACGTCTTCGCGGTGACGGACGACGGGCACTCCCGGGTACGGTCGCGCGTTGTAGGGACCGGGAAGCCTGTCCCATTTGTCAGGCACGGCCGTCATGCACGTCAGGTATCAGGAGGCACCCGGAGATGTCGGAAGCACGGACCGGCGCGGAGCGGCGCGGCGAGCGGATTCTCGAGGTCTTCGACACCGCGTTCGGGGAGCTGCTGGCCGCCGACCCGGCCGCCTTCCGGGTCAAGTTCCGCAAGATGGCGGGCTCTGCCTTCGCCTTCTACCGGGGCACGGCGTGCCTGTTCTACAGCGATCTGGAGCAGGAGCGGCACGGCGGCCCGTACCTGGACGAGCGGACCGGCCGGGTGTGGATCCACGGCGATCTGCACGCGGAGAACTTCGGCACGTACATGGACGCCAACGGCCGGCTGGTCTTCAACGTGAACGACTTCGACGAGGCGTACGTCGGCCCGTTCACCTGGGACCTCAAGCGGTTCGCCGCCTCCGTCGCGCTGATCGGGTACGCGAAGGCGCTGGGCGACGACCAGATCACCGAGCTGGTCCGGGTCTACGCCGCGGCCTACCGCGAGCGGATCCACATCCTGGCGGCGGGCGCGAAGGGGGACGAGGTGCCCCCGTTCACGCTCGACACGGCCGAGGGCCCGCTGCTGGCCGCGCTGCGCGACGCCCGGTCGCTGACCCGGTTCGGGCTGCTGGAGTCGATGACGGAGATCCGGGACTTCGAGCGCAGGTTCTCCCCGGGCGGCGGCTCGATCGACCTCGACGCGGCGACGCGCTACAAGGTGCTGGCCGCCTTCGACGGCTATCTGGAGACGCTGCCGGAGTCGAGCCTGGCCCGCCCCGACTCGTACCGGGTGAAGGACGTCGTCGGCCGTCGGGGCATCGGCATCGGTTCGGCCGGGCTGCCCTCGTACAACATCCTGCTGGAGGGCAACAGCGACGCCCTGGAGAACGACGTGGTGATCTACCTCAAGCAGGCGCAGACGCCCGCGGTCTCCCGGCACGTCACCGACGCGGCGGTGCGCGACTACTTCCGGCACGAGGGCCACCGCACCGTGATCTCCCAGCGCGCCCTGCAGGCGCACGCCGACCCGTGGCTCGGCTGGACGGAGCTGGACGGGGCCGGGCAGCTGGTCGCCGAGGTGTCCCCGTACGCGGTCGATCTCGACTGGTCCGACATCGACGAGCCGGAGGAGATCGCGGCGGTCGTCGCCGACCTCGGCCGGGCCACGGCGACGATGCACGCCGCGGCGGACGACGAGAGCGGCCACTCGCTGGTGCCGTTCTCCACCGAGCGGGCGATCGACGCGGCGATCGCGGCGGACGAGGAGGGCTTCGCCGGCCTGCTGGTGGACTTCGCCCACGACTACGGCGCCCGGGCCCGCGCCGACCACCAGATCTTCGTGGACCTCTTCCGCAACGGCCGCATCCCGGGGCTGTAGCGGGGCATCCGCCGAGGCGGCACGAGGGGGGCGGCTGAAGCCCGACCGCCCGTGCGACGACCGCCGGCGGTCGGCCGGATCCCCCTCCCACCCACTCCGCCACTCCACGGAAAGTGCCTTGGCACCAGGGTTTCCTCCTTGTACCGTCACCGATGTTGATCTTGACCAGCTCATCAAGGAGGACCCCTGTGAATCGTCGAGTCACGCTGGCCGCCGCCGCCTGCATAGCTGCTGGCGCCTCTCTTCTCGCCGTGCCCGCCAACGCGGCCGAGCGCGACACGTCCGTGCAGGCCTCCTCGGACGTGTCGGTCGCGAGCAGCGACAGGGTCAAGTGCACCAGCCTGAGCAACGGGCAGCTCTGCATCTCCCTCAACACGAGCCCTTCTCGCATCGAGATCATCTACACCAAGAAGGGCGGCTCGACCATCAAGGCAAACCTCGGGTACCGCGTGTCCAGCACGTCCTGGAGCCCGTTGAAGACCATCAGCAACGGTGAGCGGGCCGTCGCCACCTGGAACATGAGCTACCCCTGCGGCAAGAAGTACGTGGGGCTGATCAAGGTGCAGGGGCAGGGGACCTTCGAGACCCCGGCAGCCACCCCGCCCTGCGGCTGACGGTTCACGGAGAGGCGATCCGTCGCCTCTCCGCCCACTGACGGGGCCGTGACCGGAGGAGACCGCTGAAGAGCCCGGCGAGCCGGGCCGTGCGGTACGTCACGGGAACGGGCGTCGTCCGCGTACCGGGGGTGCGCGGACGACGTGGCCGTGCGGCGGAATGCGCGGGCCCGGCGCGGGGGAACGGGTCGGCTCGGGGGAACGGGCCGACACGGGGATACGGGCCGGTACAGGCCGATACGGGCCGATGTGCCGCCCCGCCGGGCGGGGCGGCGGCGCTCCCGATACGAACGGTCCGGGACCTGTCTCGTCCGGCGCACAGGTCGGCATGGCACACTCCTGGACGATGGACATATCCGGGACGCAGCTCAGGGTCGTGCGCGCGGCGCTTTTCACAGCGCTCGTCGTCACGCTCTCCGTCGCGTCCCATGTACTGCTCTCCCAGGTCCCGCTGCCGCTGACCGTGGTCGGTCTGCTGGCCTGCGGGGTCTTCGCCACGGCGTACGCGCTGGCCGGCCGGGAGCGCGGCTTCGGCGCGATCGCCGGGCTGCTGGTCCCGCTGGAGCTGGCCGCCGACACCGTCTTCACCACCGGCCAGCACCTCTGCTACGGGGCGGCGGGCGGCCCGATCGCCGGACCGCTGCGCTCGGTCGGCGTCGATGTGCTGTGCGGGGGCGGCGAGGTCGGCAGCGGCGTGGCGGGGGCCGCCGACGTCGGCACCCCGCTCACCTCGGTGACCGATGCCGGGCACACGGCGGCCTCGCTGCTGGCCTCCCCCGGCCCGGCGGTGCCGTGGCTGCTGCTGGCCGCCCACGTGACGGTCGGCCTGCTCGCCGCGGCCTGGCTCCGGCGCGGCGAGGCGGCGCTGGTCGCCCTGCTGGGCGCGGCCGCCGCCCTGGCGTTCCGGCCGCTGCTGATCGCGGTCGCCGTGGCCGGTACCGTCCGTCGCTGCGCGCGCCGCCGGGCGCGGCCCGCCGGACACGGCCCGCACCCGCTCGTCCGCACCCGCCCGCTCGTGCACTCCGTGGGACGGAGGGGACCGCCGCGCTCGGCCGTCATCGCCTGAGCACACGCATCCCCACCGACGTACCACCACACCCATGGAGAGAAGAACATGAGCAAGCGCAACAGCCAGGCCAACAAGGCGGCGGCCCGCGAGCGTCTGCGTGCCGAGCGCGAGCGGCAGGCCAAGCGGGACAAGACCCGCCGGCAGATCGTCGTCGGCGCCTCGATCGTGGCCGTCCTCGCGGTCGCGGGCGGCGTCGGCTGGGGTGTCATGCAGCTGAACAAGCCGTCCCACTGGGAGGCGGCCAAGGACGCGAAGAACGTCACCGCGCCCAAGAACACCTCGGGCGAGAACGGCACCACCGTCGTCATCGGCAAGTCGAGCGCCAAGAAGACCCTTGAGGTGTACGAGGACTCCCGCTGCCCGGTCTGCGCCACGTTCGAGCAGGCCGTCGGCGAGACGGTGCACAAGGACGTCGACGCCGGCAAGTACAAGCTCAAGTTCATCGGCGCCACGTTCATCGACGACGTCTCCGGCGGCGGCGAGGGCTCGAAGAACGCGCTGAGCGCGCTCGGTGCGGCGCTCGACGTCAGCACGGACGCCTTCCTCGACTACAAGGCCGCGCTCTACTCCGCGAAGTACCACCCGGAGGAGAGCGACGACAAGTTCAAGAAGGACTCCTACCTGATCGAGATCGCCGAGTCGGTGGACTCGCTGAAGGGCAACGCCGACTTCAAGAAGAACGTCGAGGACGGCACGTTCGACAGCTGGGCGATGAAGATGTCCGAGAAGTTCGACGACAGCGGCGTGAGGGGCACCCCGACGCTGAAGATGGACGGCAAGAAGCTCACCGACGGCCAGAGCGAGAACGCCCCGATGACGCTGGAGGCCTTCAACACCGCGATCACGGCCGCGCTGAAGGGCTGACCGGACGGCGACGCCCCGACGACGGGTCCTCGACGGGCAGGCGAACTTCCCTTGTTCGCCTGCCCGTTGGCTTTACCCGCCAGTAGGATTTTTGTCCGTGACCAGTCACCAGAGTTTCTCGCCGCTCTCCTCCCCCAGCCGCCGCACGGTCGTCAAGGCCGCTGCCGCCACCGCCGTCGCGGCCCCCGTGCTGGGCGCCGCCACGGCCGCGCACGCCGCGGCCGGACCCGCCTTCCTGCACGGCGTCGCCTCCGGCGACCCGCTCCCCGACGGCATCCTCCTGTGGACCCGCATCACCCCGTCCCCGGACGCCGTACCGGGCTCGGGCCTCGGCGCCGACACGGCGGTGCGCTGGGAGATCGCCGAGGACAAGGGGTTCGCCCGGGTCGTCGCAAGTGGCACCACCGTCGCGCGGGCCGCGTCCGACCACACCGTCAAGGCCGACGTGCGGGGCCTGAACCCGGCCACCGCGTACTGGTTCCGCTTCACGGCGGGGGACGGCGCGGAGACCGTCTCGCCGACCGGCCGGACCCGGACGGCCCCGGCGGCCGGGGCGGCCACGTCCGGCGTCCGGTTCGGCGTGGTGTCGTGCGCCAACTGGGAGGCCGGGTACTTCTCCCCGTACCGTCACCTCGCCGCCCGCGCCGACCTCGACGCCGTGCTCCACCTCGGCGACTACATCTACGAGTACGCCACGGGCAGTTACCCGGACGCGAAGTACGTCGTGCGGCCGCACGAGCCGAGGCACGAGATCCTCACCCTCGCCGACTACCGCACCCGGCACGGCAACTACAAGACGGACACCGACCTCCAGACCCTGCACGCCACCCACCCGGTGATCGCGATCTGGGACGACCACGAGTTCGCCAACGACACCTGGTCGGGCGGGGCGGAGAACCACACCCCGGGCGCGGAGGGCGCCTGGGCCGACCGGGTCGCGGGCGCCAAGCAGGCGTACTTCGAGTGGATGCCGGTCCGCGCCTCCACCGAGGGCACCGTCTACCGGCGGCTGCGCTTCGGCGACCTGGCCGACCTCCACCTCCTCGACCTGCGCAGCTTCCGCTCCCAGCAGGCGAAGATCGGCGACGGCGCGGTCGACGACCCGGAGCGCACCATCACCGGCCGGGCACAGCTGGACTGGCTGAAGGCGGGGCTGGCCGGATCGGACGCCACCTGGAAGCTGGTCGGCACGTCGGTGATGATCTCGCCGGTCGCCTTCGGTTCCGTGCCCGCGCACCTGCTGGAGCCGCTGGCCGAGCTGCTGGGCCTGCCGAAGGAGGGGCTCGCGGTCAACGTCGACCAGTGGGACGGCTACACGGACGACCGCAAGGAGCTGATCTCGCACCTGCGGGACCGGTCGATCACCAACACGGTCTTCCTGACCGGTGACATCCACATGGCGTGGGCCAACGACGTCCCGGTGAAGGCTGCGACGTACCCGCTCTCCGCCTCGGCCGCCACCGAGTTCGTGGTGACGTCGGTGACCTCGGACAACATCGACGACATCCTGCACGTGGCGCCGCAAACGGTCTCGGTGATCGCGGCCGCCGCGGTCAAGGCGGCCAACCGCCATGTGAAGTGGGTGGACATGGACTCGCACGGCTACGGGGTCCTCGACGTGACCGCCGAGCACTCGCAGATGGACTACTACGCCGTCTCCGACCGGACGAAGCGGGACGCCACGTCCACCTGGACGCGCTCGTACCGGACGCTCAGCGGTACGCAGAAGGTCGAGCGGGTGGACCGCCCGGTGCGCTGAGGGATCATTTTCAGCCACCCTCTCGTATGTTGACGGTGGATTACGTCGTCACGGCGGGTGGCGTGTCCCACGGACCGAATGGGGACACACCACCCGCCGGGGTAACGCCCACGGTTACGTCGCCGTCTCAAACTCCGGAACCGGGGAAAGATTCCTCCCGCTTTCCCCCCTTTGACACGTGCCCGATTGGGCTTGATCATTCCTCTTCCGCGTATGGCATGCGCACGTAATCTCCCGGCGGCGGGTGAGGAAATGCCTCCCCCCGACACATCCGCAAGGAGTCTCCGTGCGCACTCTTGCCCGTATATCGCCGCGTATGCGTAACCGTGCGATCGGCACCGCCGTCCTGGCCGGAACCCTGGCCCTGGCGCCGCTCTCCGCTCCTTCCGGCTCCACCGCCTCCGCCGCCGCCAAGACCTCCGCGGCCTCCGCCCAGAAGTGCGCGGACGACACGGGCGCCTCCGCCACGGCCCGCGAGGCCCGCCCCTCGGGCACCGCCCACACCGACGACCCCAACGAGGTGACCGCGACCCAGGCCAAGGCCATGGACGCGCAGTTGAAGCAGAGACTCGCGGACCGGCGGGTCAACGGCCCCTCGCTCGCCGCGGGCGCCACGATCCCGGTGTACTTCCACGTCGTGCACTCCGGGACGACCGGCAAGCTCAGCGCGGCCGACATCGACAGCCAGATGAAGGTCCTGAACGACGCCTACGCCGGGCAGGGCACCGGCAACACCGACTCCGGCTTCCGGTACACGCTGGCCGGCACGGACTACACGGACAACAGCTCCTGGTACGACGGCGTCGCCCCGGGCTCCGCCGCCGAGAAGGCCATGAAGTCCTCGCTGCGCAAGGGCGGCGCGAACGCCCTCAACATCTACACCGCCAACCTCGGCGGCGGCCTGCTGGGCTGGGCCACCTTCCCCAGCTCGTACAAGTCCAACCCCTCGGACGACGGCGTCGTCATCCTCGACAGCTCGCTGCCCGGCGGCTCCGCCACCAACTACAACCAGGGCGACACCGCCACCCACGAGGTCGGCCACTGGCTGGGGCTGTACCACACCTTCCAGGGCGGCTGCAATGGAAACGGTGACTACGTGGACGACACCCCGGCCGAGAAGAGCCCCGCGTACGAGTGCCCGACCGGTAGCGACTCCTGCACCAAGAAGCCCGGGGTCGACCCGATCCACAACTTCATGGACTACACCTACGACTCGTGCATGACCCAGTTCACGACGGGTCAGGTGCAGCGCATGAACGACAGCTGGACCGCCTACCGGGGCTGATCCGCTCCGCACCCGTGACGGGCCCCGCGGTGGGCGGGGCCCGTCACGCGGTCACAGCGTGGCGAGGAAGCCGAGCGAGACCTTCCAGGCCAACTCGGCCGACGCCTGGTCGAAATCGGGCAGTTCGGGATCGGTGAAGAGGTGCCCCGCGCCCGGGTAGCGGTAGATCTCGACGTCGGCCCCGGTCCGCTGCATCTGGAGGTACCAGGTGTTCAGCCAGTCATGCGTCTCGAACGCGTCCGGGTCGGCGACGTGCAGCTGCACCGGGAGTTCGTCCACCGAGGCGTTCTCGGCGATGTCCGAGGTGCCGTGGAACATCAGCAGCCCGCGGGCCTTCGCGTCGCCGAGCGCCAGGGTCTGCGCGGTGGAGGCCCCGAACGAGAAGCCCGCGTACACCAGGCCCCGCTCGGAGTAGGGCGCGGCGGCGAGCACGGCCCGCCTGAGCAGCTCGTCCTTGCCCACCTCCTCCTTGAAGGCCAGGCCCTCCTCGACGGTGTCGAAGGTGCGGCCCTCGAAGAGATCGGGCACCTGCACCTCGTGTCCGGCGGCCCGGAGCCGGTCCGCGGCCGCGTGCACCGCGGGGCGCAGACCGTACGTCGAGTGGAAGAGCATGATGTTCATGGGGCCATGGTGCCAGCTGCGGCCGGGCCCCGGAGCCGGGCCAGGGCCCGGAGCCCGGCCGACCGCTCCCCTGTCCACCGGCCCACCGCTCACCTGCTCACCTGCTCACCTGCTCACCTGCTCACCGCAGACTGCGCACGTCCAGCTGCCGCAGCACCCGGTCGACGATCTCCGGATCCGTCCCCGCCTCGTTGCGGGCCGAGAGCACCGCGTGACGGGCGGCCGACATCATCTCGCGCTGGACCCGACCGACCGCCTTGAAGCGCTCGGCGCGCTGCGCGTACGCCTCGCGGCGCTCGTCGTCGACCATGTCGGGGCTGATCCGCGCCCCCATGTCGTACGCCATCCGCTGCAACCGCTCGGCGACCTCCTCCGGGAAGTCCTCCTCCGCCCGGATCTCCTTCAGCCGCTGCTTCGCCGCCCTGGCGGCGCGGATCGCGAGGTCCTTCTCCAGCGCCTCCTCGGCCGCGGTGTCCGCCTTGACGTGGAGCTTGCGCACCAGCCACGGCAGCGTGAGCCCCTGCACGACGAGCGTGGCCATGATCACGGCGAAGGCGATGAAGACGATCTCGTCACGTCCGGGGAACGGCTGCCCGTCGTCCGTCTCCAGCGGGATCGCGAGCGCCAGCGCCACCGAGGCGACCCCGCGCATCCCGGACCACCACATCACGACGGTCTCCCGCCAGCTGGTCGGGATCTCCTCGCTGACGTCGCGCCGGGTGTGCAGCCGCTTGGCGAGCCAGGTCGCGGGCAGCAGGTACAGCAGCCGTACGCCGACGACGACCGCGACGACGGCCAGGCCCCAGCCCAGCATCTGAAGTTCCCGCCCGTCCGACGTCCCGAAGACGTTGTGCAGTTCGAGGCCGATCAGACCGAAGGCGACGCCCGTGACGAGGGTGTCGACGATCTCCCAGAAGCTGCGGCCGGTGAGCCGCCCGAGCACGTCGTCGGCGTCGGCGGTGTGCTCGGCGAGGAAGAGCGCGGTGGTGAGGACGGCCAGGACGCCCGACCCCTTCAGCTCCTCCGCGAGCACGTAGCTCACGAACGGCACCAGCAGGGTGAGGCCGACCTGGAGCGTGGCGTCCCCGAGCATGCCCATGAGCTTGATCGTGAGCCAGCCCAGCACGAGGCCCACCGCCACGGCGACGACCGCGGAGAGGATCAGCAGCCCGAACGCCTCCGGCAGCGAGAAGGTGCCGCTCACCGCGGCGGCGATCGCCACGTGGTACAGCACGATCGCGGTCACGTCGTTGAACAGTCCCTCGCCCTCCAGGATGGAGACGAGCCGGCGCGGCAGCCCGACCGACCCCGCGACGGCCGTCGCGGCGACCGGGTCGGGCGGGGCGACCAGCGCACCGAGCGCCACGGCGGCCGCGATGGGCAGCCCGGGGACTATCGCGTTGGCGACCGCGGCAACCGCGGCCGTGGTGACGAAGACCAGGGCGACGGCCAGCAGAAAGATCGGTCGTTTGTTGGCGGCGAACTGTCGCCAGGAGGTGCGCTGCACCGAGGCGTAGAGCAGCGGCGGCAGCAGCGCCGGAAGGATGACCTCGGGCGGGATGTCCACGTTCGGCACGAAACTGACGAACGCCATGCCGACTCCGGCGAGCGTCATCAGCACCGGCGCGGGCAGGCCCAGGCGCTCCCCGAGCGGAACCGTCACCACCGCCCCGAGCAGCAGCAGGAGGAGCAGTGCCATTTGGTCCACGGGATGCCTTCCGGAGCACGGTTGGCCGGTTCACTCGACCGGCGGGCCGGCTCAAAGCCTGCCACGCCGGGTGCGCAATCCGGACAACACCCCCCTTCTTCCCGCCATTCGCCCCGGATTCCTCCGATGTCTCCGCGACCGGCTCCGGCCGTCACGGGACGGATCGACCGGGCCCGGCGAAAGGAAAAGGCCCGGCGGAAGGAAAGATCCGGCGGAAGCGGAAGGTCCTGCGGGAGGAGAAGGTCCCGCGGGAGAAGACCGGAAGGACCGCCCCGCGCGAACCGGCTACAGGGTGCGCCGCATCGCCCGGTGGGGCATCCCTGCATCGGGGAACTCCGGCCCGTACGCCACGTACCCGAGCCGCTCGTAGAAGCCGAGGGCATGGGTCTGGGCGTGCAGGTCGACGGCGGTCAGCCCCAGCCCGCGGGCCGCGTCCTCGATGGCCCGGACCAGCGCGGCGCCGACGCCGAGGCCGCGCGCCCGCCCGGTCACCGCGAGCCTGCCGAGCGAGCCGACGGTCGCGTCGCCCCCGGTCCGGCCGACGGCGGCCGCCCCGTGCAGCAGTCGCCCGGTCCCGAGCGCCGTGCCGTCCGCCGCGAGGGCGATCACATGTACGGCGTCCGCGTCGTGGACGTCGTACTCGATCTCCTCGGGCACCTCCTGCTCGACGACGAAGACCTCCTTGCGGACCTGGAAACAGGCCGCGAGGTCCTGCTCGCCGACAGCGGTGCGCGTGGTGTACGGGACGGCCGGGCCGTCGCTCACCGGCTCTCCGCCGCGATCTTGTCCAGGGCCTGCTGGAGGTCGTCCGGGTAGCGGCTGGCGAACTCCACCCAGCGGCCGTCGGCCGGGTGCTCGAAGCCGAGCCGGACGGCGTGCAGCCACTGCCGGGTCAGACCGAGGCGCTTGGCCATCGTCGGGTCGGCGCCGTAGGTGAGGTCGCCGACGCAGGGGTGGCGGTGGGCGGACATGTGCACCCGGATCTGGTGCGTGCGGCCCGTCTCCAGCTTGATGTCCAGGAGGCTGGCGGAGCGGTACGCCTCGATGAGGTCGTAGTGCGTCACGGAGGGCTTGCCCTCGGCCGTGACGGCCCACTTGTAGTCGTGGTTGGGGTGGCGGCCGATGGGGGCGTCGATGGTGCCGCTCATCGGGTCCGGGTGGCCCTGGACCAGCGCGTTGTACTTCTTCTCGACGACCCGGTCGCGGAACTGCGCCTTCAGCAGGGTGTAGGCCCGCTCGGACTTGGCGACGACCATCAGGCCCGAGGTGCCGACGTCGAGGCGGTGGACGATGCCCTGGCGCTCGGCGGCGCCGGAGGTCGAGATCCGGTAGCCGGCCGCGGCGAGACCGCCGATGACGGTCGTGCCGGTCCAGCCGGGGCTCGGATGGGCGGCGACGCCGACCGGCTTCACGATCACGACGATGTCGTCGTCGTCGTGCACGATCTCCATGCCCTCGACGGGCTCGGCGACGATCTGCACCGGGGCGGCCGCCTGCGGCATCTCCACCTCGAGCCAGGCACCGCCGCTGACCCGCTCGGACTTCCCGACCACCGAGCCGTCCACCTGCACCTTCCCTGCGGCGGCCAGCTCGGCTGCCTTGGTGCGGGAGAAACCGAACATCCGGGAAATGGCGGCGTCGACGCGCTCGCCCTCCAGACCGTCGGGTACGGGCAGGGTGCGGACCTCGGGATGCGTACTCACCTGATCGAGTATGCCTTGCGCCCGCTAGTCCTTGTGCACGGTGCCGTCGGGGTCCAGGCCCTTGAAGGAGAGGATCACGATCAGGATGCCGCCGCAGACGATCGCGGAGTCGGCCAGGTTGAAGACGGCGAAGTGCGCGGGGGCGATGAAGTCCACCACCGCGCCCTCGAAGACGCCCGGGGAACGGAAGATGCGGTCGGTGAGGTTGCCGAGCGCACCGCCGAGCAGCAGACCGAGCGCGATGGCCCAGGGCAGGCTGTAGAGCTTGCGGGCGAGGCGGGCGATCACGACGATCACGGTCGCCGCGATGAAGGTGAAGATGATGGTGAACGCCTCGCCGAAGCCGAACGCGGCCCCGGGGTTGCGGATCGCGTTGAGCTGGAGCCAGTCGCCGATGAGCTCGATCGGCTCCTGGTGCTCCAGCTTCGCGACCACGATCATCTTGCTGATCAGGTCGAGGAGGTAGGCGAACACGGCCACCCCGAAGAGCACCATGATCCTCCGCTTGCCCTGCGCGGGGGTCGTCTCCCCGGCCCGGCCCGCTTCCCGGTCCTCGCCCCCGGTCTCCTCGGTCCCCTCAGTCTCGGGGATGTCCGGCGTACCGATGATGCGCTCCGCCTCTGCCACGTGAGTCCCTCAACCTAGGTTCCTGACTGAGGACGAGGGTACGACACACCGCGCGGTTCAACCTCGGCGCTCCTGCTTCTGCTTGTCCTCGACACAGAGCGTGGCCCGCGGGAACGCCTGCATCCGGGCCTTGCCGATCGGTTTTCCGCAGACCTCGCACAGCCCGTACGTCCCGGCGTCCAGCCTGGCCAGGGCCCGTTCGGTCTGCTCCAGCATCTCCTGTGCGTTGGCGGCGAGCGACATCTCGTGCTCGCGGGTGATGTTCTTGGTACCGGTGTCCGCGTCGTCGTCACCCGCGCCGTCGCCGGAGTCGCGCATCAGCCCGGCGAGCGCCGCGCTGGCGGCCTCCATCTCGCTGCGCAGCCGCATGACCTCGCTGCTCAGCTCGGCCCGCGCCTCGGCGACCTCGTCCGCCGTCCAGGGGTCCTCGCCCGGCCGGACCGCCAGTTCGCCGGGGGCCGTCGTGGCGGTCCCACGGGCCGGGGGCACGGGGGCCGGGCCCCCGTCGACCGTGCGGGTCCGGGCCGCGCTCTTCTTGGCTACCACCGTGTGGGCTCCCGTCTGCTCGGCGGACTCGGCCGCCACCGTGGCCGCGTGGGCGGCCTCCTTCGAGACCTTCGCGGCCGTGCTCCGGCCGGCCCCGGCCTTCTTCGCGGGCGCCTTGCCGGCCGGCGGCCCGTGCCCGGCGTCCGTGTGCTCGGCGGATGCCGGCCTCTTCCCTGTCGTGCTCTTCCTCGCCGCGGTCTTCTTCGCGGCGGTTTTCCTGGCGGCGGTCTTCTTCGCCACCGTCTTCTTCCCGGCGGTCCGCCCGGCGGTCTTCCCCGCCTCCGCTTCCCGCGTTCCGGATTCCGGGAGGGTCTCCGTACCCGCCTCCGCGCCGGTCGTCCCGGCCACCGCGCCCGTGGATCTCGTCGGCGCCGTCTTCTTCGCGGCGGTCTTCTTCGCCACCATGGCCGCGGCCCCTTCACATATTGTGATCTTGCACGCGAATCGTGCTGGGACGATAAATCGACCCCAGCCCCGCGGCAACGGGGCACACCGCCGAATCGCTCCTCCCCACGTCGGGTTTCCGACCTGCCTGAATCCGTTGTGCCCAGCTCACCGCCGGGTAATCCGTCCCCGGCACCCCGCCCGGCCCGGTCCGCGCCCGCCTGGCCATTCGGGTCACTCCCCCTCCCGCCGGAAAACCGGTCGGCCGTTGCCCGCGCGGGCCCTTACACTTGCCACAGCGAGAGGCGTGGATGGGACGAGTAGCGTCATACGCAGCCAGGAGCGACCCGGGGACGGTGGAAGCCCGGGGGCGAGCGTGCCGTGAAGATCACCCGGAGCCGTCGGAAGAAAGCCTTGGACAGTGGGCCCCGCCCACGGGCACAGGGCGAGTAGAACCGGCATCGCGCCCCAATGAGGGGGCCACGGGCGCATGCCCGGGGCCAAGGAGGGTGGTACCGCGGGAGTCGACGAGGCTCTCGTCCCTCCGACGGAAGTGGAAAACGTCCGCCGGAGGAAGTCCGCCCATGACATCGCCGCAGTACCGCCAGGTGCCCGCCCAGGTCGACCTGCCCGCGCTGGAGCACGCCGTGCTCGATTTCTGGCGCGAGAGCAAGGTCTTCGCCAAGACCCTCGAACAGTCCGAGGGCCGCCCCGAGTGGGTCTTCTACGAGGGCCCGCCCACCGCCAACGGCATGCCCGGCGCCCACCACATCGAGGCCCGCGTCTTCAAGGACGTCTTCCCCCGCTTCCGCACCATGCAGGGCTACCACGTCGGCCGCAAGGCGGGCTGGGACTGCCACGGCCTGCCGGTCGAGCTCGCGGTCGAGAAGGAGCTGGGCTTCAACGGCAAGAAGGACATCGAGGCGTACGGCATCGCCGAGTTCAACGCCAAGTGCCGCGAGTCCGTGACCCGGCACACGGACGCGTTCACCGAGCTCACGACCCGCATGGGCTACTGGGTCGACCTCGACAACGCGTACCGCACGATGGACCCCGAGTACGTCGAGTCGGTGTGGTGGTCGCTGAAGGAGATCTTCAACAAGGGCCTGCTGGTCCAGGACCACCGCGTCGCCCCCTGGTGCCCCCGCTGCGGCACCGGCCTGTCCGACCACGAGCTGGCGCAGGGGTACGAGACGGTCGTCGACCCGTCGGTCTTCGTCCGCTTCCCCCTCACCTCCGGCCCGCTCGCCGGCAGCGCCTCGCTCCTGGTCTGGACGACCACCCCCTGGACCCTGGTCTCCAACACCGCCGTCGCCGCGCACCCCGACGTCACCTACGTCGTCGCGACGAACGGCGAGGAGAAGCTGGTCGTCGCGCAGCCGCTCGTCGAGAAGGCTCTGGGCGAGGGCTGGGAGACCACCGGCGAGACCTTCACCGGCCGCGAGATGGAGCGCTGGACCTACGAGCGCCCCTTCGAGCTGGTCGACTTCCCGAGCACCGGCGGGGGAAGCAACGGGAACGGCCCGGCCGAGGCGCACTACGTCGTCAACGCCGAGTACGTGACGACCGAGGACGGTACGGGTCTGGTCCACCAGTCCCCCGCCTTCGGCGCCGACGACCTCCTGGTCTGCAAGGCGTACGGCCTCCCGGTCGTGAACCCGGTCCGCCCCGACGGCACCTTCGAGGAGGACCTGCCGCTGGTCGGCGGCGTCTTCTTCAAGAAGGCCGACGAGGCGCTCACCGAGGACCTGGCCGCCCGCGGCAAGCTCTTCCGGCACGTCCCGTACGAGCACAGCTACCCGCACTGCTGGCGCTGCCACACCGCGCTGCTCTACTACGCGCAGCCGTCCTGGTACATCCGCACGACCGCCGTCAAGGACCGGCTGCTCCAGGAGAACGAGAAGACCAACTGGTTCCCGGACTCCGTCAAGCACGGCCGCTTCGGCGACTGGCTGAACAACAACGTCGACTGGGCGCTGTCCCGCAACCGCTACTGGGGCACCCCGCTGCCGATCTGGCGCTGCGAGGACGGCCACCTCACCTGCGTCGGCTCCCGCGCCGAACTGGGCGAGCTGGCCGGCACCGACCTCTCGGAGCTGGACCCGCACCGCCCGTTCATCGACGAGATCACGTTCACCTGCTCGCAGGAGAACTGCCAGCTGGAGGCGCACCGCGTCCCGGAGGTCATCGACGCCTGGTACGACTCGGGCTCGATGCCGTTCGCGCAGTGGGGCTACCCGTACAAGAACAAGGAGACCTTCGAGAGCCGCTACCCGGCGCAGTTCATCTCGGAGGCCATCGACCAGACCCGCGGCTGGTTCTACACGCTGATGGCGGTCGGCACCCTGGTCTTCGACAAGTCCTCGTACGAGAACGTGGTCTGCCTGGGCCACATCCTCGCCGAGGACGGCCGGAAGATGTCCAAGCACCTGGGCAACATCCTCCAGCCGATCCCGCTCATGGACCAGCACGGCGCGGACGCGGTGCGCTGGTTCATGGCGGCCGGCGGCTCCCCGTGGGCGGCCCGCCGCGTCGGCCACAACACGATCCAGGAGGTCGTCCGCAAGACCCTCCTGACGTACTGGAACACGGTCGCCTTCCAGGCCCTGTACGCCCGTACGTCCAACTGGGCCCCCTCCGCGGCCGACCCGGCCCCGGCGGACCGCACGGTCCTGGACCGCTGGCTGCTGAGCGAGCTGAACGCGCTGGTGGACCAGGTCACGCAGGCCCTGGAGGGGTACGACACCCAGCGCGCCGGCAAGCTCCTGTCGGCCTTCGTCGACGACCTGTCCAACTGGTACGTGCGTCGCTCGCGCCGCCGCTTCTGGCAGGGCGACAAGGCGGCGCTGCGCACCCTGCACGAGGTCGTCGAGACGGTGACCCGGCTGATGGCCCCGCTCACCCCGTTCATCACCGAGCGGGTCTGGCAGGACCTGGTCGTCCCGGTCGCCCCGGACGCCCCCGAGTCGGTGCACCTGGCCACCTGGCCGAAGGCGGACCCGGCGGCGATCGACCCGGCCCTCTCCACGCAGATGGCGCTGGTGCGCCGGCTGGTCGAGCTGGGCCGGGCCACCCGCGCCGAGTCCGGCGTCAAGACCCGCCAGCCGCTGTCCCGGGCCCTGGTCGCGGTGACCGGCTTCGAGACGCTCTCCCCCGAGCTGCACGCCCAGATCACCGAGGAGCTGAACGTCTCCTCGCTGGCCTCGCTCTCCGAGGTCGGCGGCTCGCTGGTCGACACGACCGCGAAGGCCAACTTCCGGGCGCTCGGCAAGCGCTTCGGCAAGGGCGTCCAGGCGGTGGCCAAGGCGGTCGCGAACGCCGACGCGGCGGCCCTCTCACTGGCCCTGCGCGAGGGCACCGCTTCCGTCGAGGTGGACGGCGAGACGGTCACCCTCTCCCCGGACGAGGTGATCATCACCGAGACGCCGCGCGAGGGCTGGTCGGTCGCGTCCGACTCGGGCGCGACGGTCGCCCTGGACCTGGAGATCACGCCGGAGCTGCGGCGCGCGGGCCTGGCCCGTGACGCGATCCGGCTCATCCAGGAGGCCCGCAAGAACAGCGGCCTGGACGTGGCGGACCGCATCGCCGTCCGCTGGACGTCGTCCTCCCCCGCCACGGTGGAGGCGCTGACCGAGCACGCCGCCCTGATCGCGGACGAGGTCCTGGCCCTGGACTACGCGCAGGGCGAGGCGGACACGGCGTACGGCGAGCCGTTCACGGACGAGGGCCTGGCCCTGACGTTCCGCCTCCGCAAGACGGAGCAGTAAGACCCGGAACACCGGAGGGGCCCGGCGGACAGCCGTCCGCCGGGCCCCTCTTCCGTTCCTCTCCCCGCACCGCCCTCCGGCCGGGGCCGCCCACCGGCCCCGCACCGCGGGCCCGCCCCGTACCAGGCAAAAGGGCCGGGCCCCGGGGAAACCCCGGGGCCCGGCCCTCAGCCTGCCGACGGCTACGCGCTCATCGCGCGTACCCGGCTCAGTTGTCGTCCTCGTCGATCAGGAACCCGCGCATCGGCGAGGGAGCCTGCTGCATCGGCTGCGGCGCCTGCGGCCGCACCGGCGCCATCGGCTGCGTCATCGCCGGCGACATCTGCTGCTGACCGCCGTACGAGGGGCCACCGCCCATGGACGGGTTGCCGCCACCCATCGGCGGGTTGCCACCGCCCATGGTGTGGCCCATGGCACCCGCACCGGCCGGGGCCAGCGAGGGCGACGGCGGCAGCGAGGCGGTCGCCGGGGTCCGCGGCGGGGCCAGCGAGTCGTCCGCCTGGGTCTCCAGCTGACGCAGCTGGCTCTCCAGGTAGGACTTCAGACGGGTCCGGTACTCGCGCTCGAAGCCGCGCAGGTCCTCGACCTTGCGCTCCAGCGTCGCGCGGGCCGACTCCAGCGAGCCCATCGCCACGCGGTGCTTCTCCTGCGCGTCCCGCTCCAGCGCGTCCGCCTTGGCGCGGGCGTCCCGCTCCAGGCCCTCGGCGCGGCTGCGCGCCTCGCCGACGATCTTGTTGGCCTCGGAACGGGCCTCCGCGATCGCCTGGTCGGCCGTCTGCTGCGCGAGCGAGAGGACACGGGCGGCGCTGTCGCCGCCGGGGCCCTGACCGGGCTGCTGCATCTGCGGCTGCTGCATCTGCTGCATCTGCTGCTGCGGGGCGTGACCGCCCATGGGGCCGCCCATCGGGCCACCCATGGGACCGCCCTGCATCGGACCGGGGCCGTGCGGGCCCTGCGGGCCGGGGCCGTGCGGGCCCTGGGGACCAGGACCGTGACCGCTGGGACCGGCGGGCAGCTGCGGAGCACCACCGGGCAGCTGGGGGGGACCCATCTGCGGGGGCTGCTGCTGGACCGGCGGTCCCGATATGGCGGCGGGCACGGGTGCGCCGGGCCTGTCCTGCGGCTCCGGCTTGCGCATGCCCTGCTGCTGGTTCTGCGCGGCGGCACGCGTTGCGGCGGCCAGCTTCGCGCGCAGATCCTCGTTCTCACGGAGCAGGCGGGTCAGCTCGGACTCGACCTCGTCGAGGAAGGCATCGACCTCGTCCTCGTCATAGCCTTCTCGGAGGCGGACGGTCGTGAACTGCTTGTTCCGCACGTCCTCAGGAGTCAGCGGCATCTCTTCTTCACCTCTACGTAGTCGTCGGCAGTCGGCAAGACCGTATCGCTCACAGCCTGATCACGATGCTGATCAGGATGTAGACGATGATCATCAGAACGAAGAAGGACAGGTCGAGTGCCACGCCCCCGAGACGCAGCGGCGGGATGAACCGCCGCAGAAGCTTGAGCGGTGGATCGGTGACAGTGTAGGTGGCCTCAAGTATGACCACCATCGGCTTGCCGGGCTGCCATGAACGCGCGAACTGGAAGACGTAGTCCATGACCAGCCGGAAGATCAGCACGATGAGGAAACACATCAGCGCGACATAGACAACTTGCACTGCGACGCCCATTTCGCGCTTCCCTCTCCCCTGGCTCTCGTAGCTCCGGCCTCACGGCCGGGGTTGTTCCCGTTGTCGTGTTCTCAGCTCTGGTTGAAGAATCCGCCCTCAGCGATGCGGGCCTTGTCCTCCGCCGTGACATCGACGTTAGCAGGCGACAACAGGAACACCTTCTGCGTCACACGCTCAATGCTGCCATGGAGACCGAAGACGAGGCCTGCAGCAAAGTCGACAAGTCGCTTGGCGTCCGTATCGTCCATCTCCGTGAGATTCATGATCACCGGAGTGCCCTCACGGAAGTGTTCCCCGATGGTACGGGCCTCGTTGTAGGTCCTGGGGTGCAGCGTGGTGATGCGGTAGGGCTCCCGCTCGGACACGACCTTGGGCATGATCACCGGTGCGTTCTTCTCCATGTTCGGACGTTCAGGTGTGATGGATGCCACGGGAGCGATCCGGGCGGGTCGTTCTCTTTCCGCCGGGATCTGAACCGGCTCCCGCTGCGCGGGGGGCTGCACCGCTCGTACCGGTTCCTCCCGCTCCCGTTCGCGGTCCCGCTCCACCTGATGCGCGGGCTGGTGCCGCCGCCGGTCCCGCTCGGGCTCCGGCTCGGGCTCGAATTCGTCGTCGGGGTCGAACCCCGGACCGTCGTACCCATCGTCCTCCACGAGGCCGAGGTAGACCGCCATCTTGCGCATCGCGCCGGCCATGCTCCGAGTCCTCCGCTCTGTGGTGGATCGGCATATGTCACCAAGTGCCCCGCGATCCACTGAGGTCTGCCCGCCATCAGCGGGAATGACCATATTTTCTGCTGTGGTCCGACCTGCTTGGCGACGTTACCCGAGCCCGGGTCGGACTCCGAGTACCGCCGTACCGACGCGCACATGTGTCGCCCCGGCCGCGACCGCGTCCTCGAGGTCCGCGCTCATTCCTGCGGAGACCATGTTCGCAGCCGGATGGTTCCCGCGCAGCCGGGATGAGAATTCCATCAGCCGGTCGAAGGCGGCCCGTTGCCGCCCCGCGTACGGTCCGGCGAGCGGGGCGACGGTCATCAGGCCGTCGAGCCGCAGCCCCGGCGCGGAGCCGACCGCGGCGGCCAACTCCTCGATCCCGTCCGGCGCGACGCCGCCCCGGTCGCCCCGTTCGCCGCTCTCCGCGTCCAGTGCCACCTGGATGAGGCAGCCCAGTTCGCGCTCCTCGCGCACGGTCGCCGCCGAGAGCGCCGCGACCAGTTTGACCCGGTCCACCGACTGCACGACATCGGCATAACCTGCCACGGAGCGAACCTTATTGGTCTGCAATTGACCGACAAAGTGCCATGTGAGCGACAGATCCGCACATTCGGCTGCTTTGGGGGCCGCGTCCTGGTCACGATTCTCCGCGACATGACGCACACCGAGTTCATGCAGAATCCGCACATCGCTCGCGGGGTAGGTCTTGGTGACCACGATGAGGGTCACTTCGTCCCGCCCGCGCCCCGCGGCGGAACAGGCGGAAGCGATACGTTCCTCCACCCGTGCCAGGTTTTCGGCGAGTTGGGTTCTACGGTCCGTCATGCCCTATCAGTCCAACCAGACATATCCGGCGAGCCGCCCGGTGGTGCGGTCGCGGCGGTACGAGAAGTGGTCGCTCGATTCGAGGGTGCAGACCGGCGAGGCCCGGCGGTCCTCGACCCCGAGCGCCTCGAGCTGGGCGTGGACCCCCGCGACGACGTCCACGGCCGGGGTGCCCCAGCTGGTCTCGGACCATGCCGCGGGGACGCTGCGCGCGACCTCGGCGCGCATGTCGGCCGGGACCTCGTAGCACCGCCCGCAGACCGCGGGACCGGTGCGGGCGACGATCCGGGAGACCTCGGCACCGAGCCCGGTCATGGCCTCGACCGCGGCGGGGACGACCCCGGCGACCAGGCCGGGACGGCCCGCGTGCGCCGCGGCCACGACCCCGGCGACCGGGTCGGCGAGCAGTACGGGGGTGCAGTCGGCCGTGAGCACGGCGAGCGGGAGGTCGCGTCGCGCGGTCACCACCGCGTCCACCGCGGGTATCTCCGCGGCGTCGCCCCACGGGCCGTCGACGACCGCGACGTCCCTGCCGTGCACCTGGTTCATCCAGACGACCCGGGCCGGGTCCAGGCCCAGGTCGCGGGCGGCGCGCCCGCGGTTGGCCAGAACGGCGGCGGGGTCGTCTCCGACCGCGCCGCCGAGGTTGAGCTCCTCGTAGGGGGCTGCGCTCACCCCGCCCCACCTGTCGGTGAAGGCGAAGTGCGCACGGCCCCCGGAGGCTACTGCGTGGTGCTGGTCTATCACTTCAAGAAGTCCGGGACATCCAGCTCTTCGGCCTGGGAGTCCTGGTAGGGACGGGCCGAGGGGACCTGCGGCGGGGCGACCGGCGGCAGGTGGCTCTCGCTCACCACCGGCTTGGGCTCCACCTGGACCGGCGGCTCCTCGCGGATGGGCACGGAGCCCAGTCCGCCGCTCTGGCGCACCGGCTCGGCGGAGCGGACCGGCGGGACCTGCTCCTCGCGCTTGGCGGAGCTCGCGCCCAGGACGTTCTCCCGGCGGGCCGGCGGCTGTCCGCCGTCGAAGCCGGCCGCGATCACGGTGACCCGCACCTCGTCGCCCAGCGCGTCGTCGATGACCGCGCCGAAGATGATGTTCGCCTCGGGGTGCGCCGCCTCGCTCACCAGCTGGGCGGCCTCGTTGATCTCGAAGAGACCGAGGTCGCTGCCGCCGGAGATGGAGAGCAGGACACCGCGGGCGCCGTCGATGGACGCCTCCAGGAGCGGCGAGGAGATCGCCATCTCCGCGGCGGCCACCGCGCGGTCGTCGCCGCGGGCCGAGCCGATGCCCATGAGCGCCGATCCGGCCTCGGACATGACCGACTTGACGTCGGCGAAGTCGAGGTTGATCAGACCGGGCGTCGTGATGAGGTCGGTGATGCCCTGGACACCCGAGAGCAGCACCTGGTCGGCCGACTTGAACGCGTCGAGCACGCTGACCTGGCGGTCCGAGATGGACAGCAGCCGGTCGTTGGGAATGACGATGAGGGTGTCGACCTCTTCGCGGAGCTCGGCGATGCCGTCCTCCGCCTGGTTCGCGCGTCGCCGGCCCTCGAAGGTGAACGGGCGGGTGACCACGCCGATCGTCAGGGCGCCCAGCGAGCGGGCGATGTTGGCGACGACGGGTGCGCCGCCGGTGCCGGTGCCGCCGCCTTCTCCGGCGGTGACGAAGACCATGTCGGCCCCCTTGAGGACCTCCTCGATCTCCTCACGGTGGTCCTCTGCCGCCTTGCGACCGACGGCCGGGTTGGCCCCGGCGCCGAGGCCGCGGGTGAGTTCGCGGCCGACGTCGAGCTTGACGTCGGCGTCGCTCATCAACAGGGCTTGCGCATCAGTGTTGATCGCGATGAACTCGACGCCCTTGAGACCGACCTCGATCATTCGGTTGATGGCATTGACACCACCGCCGCCGACACCGATGACCTTGATGACTGCGAGGTAGTTCTGCGGTGCTGCCACGTCGAAGGCCTCTCGCCTCGAGTTACGTGTCGTCGCTGCGCGTTGTTCCCGCCGCGACGACGGATGCCGATTGGGACGGTCCGAAGTGCCGACCCAAACCCTAACGTTCAAGTTTAGGGTTACCAGTGTGTCTGCTTCATGGACTCTTCCGAACAGGACACTAAGTCGACAAGTGGCGCGCGTTCAACGAACACGCCGAACCTCCCGTTTTTCTTTTCACCCTATGTGATCACCCGTAGCGCTGACCAACCAGGGTGCTGGCCAGGCCAAATGCGCGTCAACTGCCCGATGCCGCAGGGGCCGTGGGTGCACTCACGTCGAAGTGTCCCGCTTTGGGAGCCGCTTTCATGAGAGCGGTGAGAACTCTCGCCTTCACCGGACCTCCTTCGGCACTGCCCCAGACCACCGTGCGCCCCCGGGTGAGCTCCAGGGAGATCGAGTCGTACGAGGTGACCCGCACGACCTCGGTGTCCTCGGCGACGCCGGCCGGGAGTTCACCGGCGACCCGGACCGCCGCCCCCACCAGCCGGTCGCTGCCGAACCGGCGCAGGCTCGCGGACTTCTGGGGCGCCAATTCCAGCAAAGGTACACCGTCGGGCGATTTGTCCACCGTTGCGAAGCGCACGCCTTTCGCGTCGACTTCGGTGAATTTTACGCCCTTCTTGATCAGCAGGACCGGCTGCCGTTCGGCCACTTCGAGACGGATTCCGTGCGGCCACGACCGCACGACGTCCACCGAATCGATACGGGGCAGTTCCCGGAGCAGCCGGTCGGCGATGACGTCGGTGTCGACGGAGGCCAGCGGCGCCCCGACCGGTACCGCCGCGACGGCCTCCACCTCGGCCGGGGTCAGCACGTCGAGGCCGGTGGTCGCGACCTGCTCGACCCGGAGCCAGGAGGAGCCGTAGAGCGCCCAGACGACGCCGGAACCGAGCAGCAGCGCCAGCACGCCGCTCACGATCAGCGTCCTGCGGCTGGGCAGTCGGCGCCCCTCGGGGCGCGTGCGCGGCGGGCGGGCCGGGGATTCCTCCCGCTGCGCCGTACCGCGCCGGGCGGTTGTCGGTCCGGCCACGCTCGCTCCTCACACCGGGTCCGGGGGCACCGCCCCCGGACCCGTCGGCCTCACGCGCCTCGGCGTGCGGCGATCGCCTCGTACACCATGCCGACGAGCAGGTCGTCGGCGTCCCGGCGGCCGAACTCGGCGGCGGCGCGGGACATCTCGTACAGCCGGTGCGGATCCGCGAGCACCGGGAGGACGTTGCCCTGCACCCACTCGGGGGTGAGCGCCGCGTCGTCCACCAGCAGACCACCGCCGGCGTTGACCACCGGCTGGGCGTTGAGCCGCTGTTCGCCGTTGCCGATGGGCAGCGGGACGTACGCGGCCGGGAGCCCGACGGCGGAGAGTTCGGCGACGGTCATCGCGCCGGCGCGGCAGAGCATCATGTCGGCCGCGGCGTACGCGAGATCCATCCGGTCCACGTACGGTACCGGGATGTAGGGCGGCATCCCGGGCATGTTGTCCACGCGCGGCAGTTCGTTCTTCGGACCGACCACGTGCAGGACCTGGATCCCGGCGCGCTGCAGCAGCGGGGCGACCCGCTGCACCACCTCGTTGAGCCGGCGTGCGCCCTGCGAGCCGCCGGAGACCAGCAGCGTCGGCAGGTTGGGGTCGAGGCCGAAGGCGGCGCGCGCCTCGGGGCGGACCCGGGCCCGGTCCAGGGTGGCGATGGTGCGGCGCAGCGGGATGCCGATGTAGCGGGCGCCGCGCAGCTTGCTGTCGGGGGTGGAGACCGCGACGCCGTGGGCGTACCGCGAACCGATCTTGTTGGCCAGGCCCGGGCGGGCGTTGGCCTCGTGGACGACGATCGGCACCCCGGCCCGCTTGGCGGCGAGGTAGCCGGGCAGGGCGACGTAGCCGCCGAAGCCCACGACGCAGTCCGCCCTGGTGCGTTCCAGGACCTGCTCGGCGGCCTTGATGGTGCCGCGCAGCCGTCCCGGGACGGTGATCAGTTCCGGGGTGGGCTTGCGGGGCAGCGGCACGGCCGGGATCAGGGCGAGTTCGTACCCCCGCTCGGGTACGAGCCTGGTCTCGAGTCCGCGCTCCGTGCCCAGGGCAGTGATTCCCACGGTCGGGTCCTGCCTGCGCAGGGCGTCCGCGAGGGCGAGCGCGGGCTCGATGTGGCCGGCGGTCCCCCCACCGGCGAGTACGACATGCACCGAAATTCACCGCTCTCCGGACGGACGCTTCTTGACGCGCCGTCTCATCGTCTTCCATCTCACCCCGGGCCTTCGCATGGCCAGGGCCGCCTTCGCTGCGGGGTCCTCTCGCGCGAACGCGATCAGCAGCCCGACGGCGAACATGGTCGGCAGCAGGGCCGACCCTCCGTAGGAGAACAGCGGGAGCGGGACACCGGCGATCGGCAGCAGGCCGAGCACCGCACCGATGTTGATCACGGCCTGCACCGTGATCCAGGTGGTCACACCTCCCGCGGCGTACCTCACGAAGGGGTCCTCCGTGCGTCCGGCCACGCGGATACCCGCATAGCCTAGAGCCGCGAAGAGGGCGAGCACCGACAGCGTCCCCGCCAGCCCCAGTTCCTCCCCTGTGATGGCGAAAATGAAGTCGGTGTGCGGTTCAGGCAGTTGACCCCATTTTTCCACACTTGCACCGAGCCCGGAACCGAACCATCCGCCGGAGGCCAGAGCATAGATGCCGTGCACGGCCTGCCAGCAGGAGTCCCCCGGTCCGGGTTCGGTGGCGCCGATGCAGGCGAGCCGCGACATCCGGTTCGGGCTGGTCTTGATCAGCACGAAGGCGATGAGCGCGGCGAAGCCGAGCACCCCGGCGAAGAGCCGGGTGGGCGCCCCGGCCAGCCAGAGCAGCCCGAAGAGGATCGCGGTGAGGATGATCGCGGTGCCCATGTCGCCGCCGAGCATGATCAGCCCGAGGAGCATGAAGGCGACCGGGACGAGCGGGACGAGCAGGTGCTTCCACTGCGCCAGCAGCCGCTTGTCCTGTTTGCGGGCGAGCAGGTCCGCGCCCCACAGGACCAGGGCCAGCTTGCCGAACTCGCTGGGCTGGAGCTGGAAGGGACCGCCCAGGTAGAGCCAGTTCTGGTTGCCGTTGACCGACATCCCTATCCCCGGCACCTGGACCAGCACCATCAGGAAGACGGTTCCCATGAGCAACGGGTAGGCGAGCGCCCGGTGGAGCTTGCCGGGCATCCGGGCGGCGAGCGCCATCAGCCCGGCGCCGATGACGGCTGCGAGGAACTGCTTGCGGAAGAAGTAGGTGCTCGGCTTGTCGAGTTCCAGGGCCTTGATCATCGAGGCGGAGTAGACCATCACCAGGCCGAGCACGGTGATCAGCAGGCCCGCGCCCAGGATCAGGTAGTAGGCGGTCAGGGGGCGGTCCCAGGCCCTGCGCACCCGCTCGTACACCCGGCGCGCGCCGCCGCCGCGCGGGGAGCGCGAGCCGCCGGTGGAGCGCCCCTTGGAGCGGGGGGCGGCTGGGCGGCGGGCGCCGGTGGCCGACCGGACCCGCAGCGCGGTGCCCAGCGGCACCGGAGCGCCCGTGCCCGCACCCGCGAGCAGGCGCGGGGGGAATGCCCGGCTGATCGGCGCGGTGGCCCGTGAGCGGTGCCCACAGGCCGCGGCGGAGCTCTCTTCGGCCGGCATTGTCGCTGTCCCCTCCACTGCTCGTGCCCGGGGCCGCCGCCGGGGGCCGGGGCCCGCGACGCGGCGGCCCGCCCCCGGTCGTCCGGGACAGTACGGCGCGGGGACCGGACCCGTCAGGCGCTCTCGGCGGCGAGCGCGCGGACCGCGTCCGCGAACGCCTCGCCCCGCTTGTTGTAGTTGACGAACATGTCCATCGAGGCACAGGCCGGGGCCATCAGCACGGTGTCCCCCGGGCGGGCGAGCCGTGCCGCCTCCCGGACCGCCTCGGACATCGCCCCAGTGTCGGTCCGGTCGAGGTCGACCACCGGGACCTCGGGGGCGTGTCGCGCGAGGGCTTCACGGATCAGTTCCCGGTCCCGGCCGATCAGGACGGCGCCGCGCAGCCGTCCGGCGGCCGCGGTCACCAGTTCGTCGAAGGTCGCGCCCTTGGCGAGGCCCCCGGCGATCCAGACGATCGGGTCGTAGGCCGCGAGCGAGGCCTCGGCGGCGTGGGTGTTGGTGGCCTTGGAGTCGTCGACGTACGCCACCCCGGCGACGTCCGCGACGTGCTCGATGCGGTGCGGGTCGGGGCGGAAGGCCCGCAGCCCGTCCCGTACGGCCGCGGGCTCGACGCCGAAGGCACGGGCCAGGGCCGCGGCCGCCAGGGCGTTGGCGATGTTGTGCGGGGCCGGCGGGTCGATGTCCCCGACCTCGGCGAGCTCCTGGGCCTGCTTCTGCCGGTTCGCCACGAAGGCGCGGTCGACGAGGATGCCGTCGACGACGCCGAGCTGGGAGGGGCCGGGCGTGCCCAGGGTGAAGCCGATGGCCCGGCAGCCCTCCTCCACGTCGGCCTCGCGGACCAGGTCCTCGGTGGCCGGGTCCGCCACGTTGTACACGCAGGCGACCCGGTTGCCCTCGTAGACCCGGCCCTTGTCGGCGGCGTAGGCCGCCATGGAGCCGTGCCAGTCGAGGTGGTCCGGGGCCAGGTTGAGGACGGCCGCGGAGTGGGCGCGCAGCGAGGGCGCCCAGTGCAGCTGGTAGCTGGACAGCTCGACGGCGAGCACGTCGTACTCCTGGTCGCCGACCACGGCGTCCAGGAGCGAGACGCCGATGTTGCCGACGGCCGCGGTGCGCAGCCCGGCCGCCTCCAGGATCGAGGCGAGCATCCGTACGGTCGTGGTCTTGCCGTTGGTGCCGGTGACCGCCAGCCACGGGGCCGCGTCGGGGCCGCGCAGCCGCCAGGCGAGCTCGACGTCGCCCCAGACCGGGACGCCCGCCTCGGCGGCTGCCGCGAAGAGCGGCTTGTCGGGCTTCCAGCCCGGCGCGGTGACCACGAGCTCGGTGGACTCGGGCAGGGTCGCCCCGTCGCCGAGGCGCACGGCGATGCCCTGCGCCTCCAGCTCCGCGGCCTGCGTCCGGGAACGCTCGTCGTCCCCGTCGTTGACCACCGTGACGACGGCCCCGAGGCCGTGCAGCACCTTGGCCGCCGGGATCCCGGAGACCCCGAGTCCCGCGACGGTGACGCGCTTGCCCTGCCAGTCCGGGTTGCTCACTTCTCGGCTGCCCATCCTGCGTAGAAGAGACCGAGTCCGACGATCACGCACATGCCCTGGATGATCCAGAAGCGGACCACGACAAGGACTTCGGACCACCCCTTGAGTTCGAAGTGGTGCTGGAGCGGTGCCATCCGGAAGACCCGCTTGCCGGTCATCTTGAAGGAACCGACCTGGATGACCACGGACATGGTGATCATCACGAAGAGGCCGCCGAGGATGGCCAGCAGGAACTCGGTGCGGGAGCAGATCGCCAGGCCGGCGAGCGCGCCGCCGAGGGCCAGCGATCCGGTGTCGCCCATGAAGATCTTGGCGGGCGAGGTGTTCCACCACAGGAAGCCGAAGCAGGCGCCCATCAGCGCGGAGGCGACGACGGCGAGGTCGAGCGGATCTCGCACCTGGAAGCAGGCGTTGGGGTTGGTCAGGGTCTCCGCGTTGACACAGGACTCCTGGAACTGCCACAGCCCGATGAAGGTGTACGCGCCGAAGACCATCACCGAGGCGCCGGTGGCCAGACCGTCCAGGCCGTCCGTCAGGTTCACGCCGTTGGACATGGCGAGGATCATGAACAGCGCCCAGACGACGAACAGCACCGGGCCGATCGTCCAGCCGAAGTCCGTGACGAACGACAGCCGGTCGGAGGCCGGGGTGTTGCCGTGCTTGTCCGCGAACTGGAGCGAGAGCACCGCGAAGGCGACGCCCACGATCAGCTGGCCCGCCATCTTCGCCTTGGCCCGCAGACCCAGCGAACGCTGCTTGACGATCTTGATGTAGTCGTCGAGGAAGCCGACGAGGCCCATGCCCGCCATCAGGAAGAGCACCAGCACGCCGGAGAATCGCATCTCCTCGCCGGTGATCAGCTTCGCCGCGACGTACGCGATGATCGTCGCCAGGATGAAGGCAATGCCGCCCATGGTGGGCGTGCCCTTCTTGGACCCGTGGGTGCGCGGGCCGTCGTCCCGGATGAACTGGCCGTATCCCTTGCGGGCCAGCAGCTTGATCAGCAGCGGAGTTCCGACCAGGGTCAGGAAGAGCCCGATGGCCCCCGCGAACAGGATCTGCCTCATCGGCCCGCGACCTCGCCCTCGGACGCGTTGCCCAGCAGTGCCATGGCGACCTGCTCCAGGCCGACCGACCGGGACGCCTTCACCAGCACGACGTCTCCCGGGCGCAGTTCACTGCGCAACAGGTCGACCGCAGCCTGTGCGTCGGACACGTGCACCGACTCCTCACCCCACGAACCCTCGTTGTATGCGCCCAGTTGCAACCAGGAGGCTTCTCTCCCCCCGACGGCGACGAGCTTGCTGACGTTGAGCCGGACGGCGAGCCGTCCGACCGCGTCGTGCTCGGCGAGCGAGGCGTCGCCGAGCTCGGCCATCTGGCCGAGCACCGCCCACGTACGCCGGCCCTTCCCCATGGCGACCAGCGCGCGCAGCGCGGCTTTCATGGATTCGGGGTTCGCGTTGTAGGCGTCATTGACGAACGTCACGCCGTCCGGACGCTCGGTGACCTCCATGCGCCAGCGGGAGAGGGTGCCCGCCTCGGAGAGCCCTTCGGCGATCTCGTCTGCGGACAGGCCCAACTCATGGGCGACGGCGGCCGCGGCGAGCGCGTTCGACACGTGGTGCTCACCGTACAGGCGCATGGTCACGTCGCTGCACCCGGTGGGTGTGTGGAGCTTGAAAGCGGGGCGCCCGTCGTCGGTGAGACGGACGTTCTCTCCCCGTACGTCCGCTTCCGCGGCTTCACCGAAGAGCAGCACCCGGGCCTTGGTGCGGGAGGACATGGCGCGTACCAGCGGGTCGTCGGCGTTGAGCACGGCAACGCCGTCCTCGGGCAGCGACTCGACCATCTCGCCCTTGGCCTGCGCGATCTGCTCCCGGCCGCCGAACTCGCCGATGTGGGCGGTGCCGACGTTGAGGACAAGGCCGATCCGGGGCGGGACGAGGCCGGTGAGGTAACGGATGTCGCCGATGTAGCGGGCGCCCATCTCCAGCACGAGGTGGCGGGTGTCCTCGGTGGCGCGCAGGGCGGTGAGCGGCAGGCCGATCTCGTTGTTGAGGTTGCCCGCCGGGTAGACGGTGGGCCCCTTGCGTTCGAGGAGCTGGGCGATGAGGTCCTTGGTGGAGGTCTTGCCGGCGGAACCGGTGAGCGCGACGACGGTGGTGCCGAGGCGGCCCACGACGGCCCTGGCGAGCGCGCCGAGCGCCGCCAGGACGTCGTCGACGACGATCGCCGGAACACCGACGGGGCGGGCGGCCAGCACTGCTGCCGCGCCCGCCTCGACGGCGCGCTGCGCGTAGTCGTGGCCGTCGACCCGCTCGCCGGCGAAGGCGACGAACAGGCTGCCGTGCTTCACCTCCCGGGAGTCGATGACGACCGGTCCGCTGACGGTTGCTGCCGGATCGGGTATGTCGTGCGACTGCCCGCCGACGATTTCGGCGATCTCGGCGAGGGAAAGGGCGATCACTTGGTCATCCCTGACTGTTGTTCTCGTGGGTGTGGGCGCGGGGAGCGGCGTCCGTGGTGCTCGCGCGCCCCAGGGAGCGGTCGATGGCCGCGCGCAGGACCACGCGGTCGTCGAAGGGGCGTACGACGCCGTGGATGTCCTGGCCCTGCTCGTGGCCCTTGCCGGCGACCAGCACGGTGTCACCGGGTTCGGCACGGGCGACCGCGGCGGCGATGGCCGCGGCCCGGTCGGCGTCGACCAGGACGTCGCCCCGCTCGTGGACGGGGACCTCGGCGGCGCCCGCGAGCATGGCGGCGAGGATTCCGAGGGGGTCCTCGGAACGGGGGTTGTCGGAGGTCAGTACGGCGGTGTCGGCGAGGCGGGCCGCGGCGGCGCCCATCGGGCCGCGTTTGGTCGTGTCCCGGTCGCCGCCGCAGCCGAGGACGATGTGCAGCCTGCCCTCGGTGACCTTGCGCAGGGCGCGCAGGACGGATTCGACGGCGTCGGTCTTGTGCGCGTAGTCGACGACCGCGAGGTAGGGCTGCCCGGCGTCCACCCGCTCCAGCCGGCCGGGGACCCCGGGGACGGCCGCGACGCCGTCGGCCGCGGTCTGCGGGTCGATGCCCGCGACGGCGAGGGTGACGATCGCGGCGAGGGTGTTGGCGACGTTGAACGGGCCGGGCAGCGGGGCCCTGGCCGCGATCCGTTCGTCCTTGGGGCCGACGACGGTGAAGGTGGAGCCCAGCGGACCCACCTCGACCTCCTCGGCCCGCCAGTCGGCGTCCGGGTGGCCCTCGGCGGAGAAGGTGACGACCGGGACGGACGCCTCGGTGACCAGCCTGCGGCCGTACTCGTCGTCGAGATTGACGACGCCCTGCCGGCTGCGGCCGGGGGTGAAGAGCCGCGCCTTGGCCTGGAAGTAGTCCTCCATGTCGGAGTGGAACTCCATGTGTTCCGGGCTGAGGTTGTTGAAGACCGCGACGTCGAAGACGCAGCCGTCGACCCGGCCGAGCACCAGCGCGTGGCTGGAGACCTCCATGGTCACCGAGTCGACGCCGCGTTCGCGCATGACGGCGAACAGGGCCTGCAGGTCGGTGGCCTCGGGGGTGGTGCGTTCGGACTTGATGCGCTCGTCGCCGATCCGCATCTCGACGGTGCCGATCAGTCCGGTGGCGCGGCCCGCGCCGCGGAAGCCGCCCTCGACGAGGTACGCGGTGGTGGTCTTGCCGGACGTCCCGGTGATCCCGATCTGGAGGAGGTCGGCTCCGGGGCGTCCGTAGATCTCGGCGGCGAGTTCGCCCATCCGGCCGCGCGGGTCCTCGACGACCAGCACCGGCAGTCCGGTGGCGGCGGCGCGTTCGGCGCCCGTCGGGTCGGTGAGGATCGCCGTCGCGCCGAGGCCGGCCGCCTGGGCGGCGAAGTCGGCGCCGTGCAGACGGGCGCCCGGCAGGGCCGCGTACACATCACCGGGGCGCACCGCCCGCGAGTCGTGGGTGATGCCGGTGACCTCGCCGGTCCCCGGCGGTTCGACTCCCAGCCGGGCCGCCAGTTCGCCGAGCGGCGTCGGTCCGATCCGGTCCGGACGGGGCGCTCCCGGGTATTGCGCGGGCGCGGCCTTCTGGGTGGTTTGGAACTGATCAGCGTGGGGCACGGCGGTGAGCGTACCGGGAGCACCCGGCCTCTCGCGAAGTGAGGGGCCGGGGTTCCGGTGGTTCCGGTTCCGGTTCCCGGGTTCGGGCGTGATGGTTGTCACTGCTTGGTTCCCCGGGTTCCCTCGTCGGGTTCGAAGGACACCGGCAGCCTGGCCGGGCCGCTGCCGGACGGCGGGGTCTGGAGGGTCTTCAGCGCGAATTCCATGACCTGCTTGTAGATCGGCCCGCAGATCTGGCCGCCGAAATAGCTGCCCTTGGTCGGGTTCTGGATCGCGCAGTAGACGGTGATCTGCGGCTTGTCGGCGGGCGCGAAGCCAGCGAAGGACGCGGTGTAGCCGTGGTATCCGCCGCGCACCGGATCGACCCGGTTGGCCGTACCGGTCTTGCCCGCCACCCGGTAGCCCGGGATCTTGGCCTTCGTGCCGGTGCCCTCCTCGTCGCCGACCACCGACTCCAGCATGGCGGCCAGCGTCCTGGCGGTCTTCGCGCTGATCACCCTGGTCCGCTCGGGAGGATCGGCGGCCAGGAAACGGCCGTCGGCGTCCTTGGTGCCGCGCACCAGCGTGGGTTCGATCCGGACACCGCCGTTGGCGATCGTGGAGTAGATGGAGGCGGCCTGCATGGCGTTGAGCGAGAGGCCCTGGCCGAACGGGATCGTGTACTGCTGCGAGGTCGACCAGTCGCCGGGGGCGGCGAGGATGCCGGGGGTCTCGCCCGGGTAGCCGAGGCCGGTCGGCGAGCCGATCCCGAATTTGCGCAGGTAGGAGTGGAGGACCTTGTTGGCCTCCGGCTGCGTCCTGCCGAGTTCGCCGGTGGCCAGGATGGTGCCGATGTTGCTGGACTTGGCGAGTACGCCGTTGAGCGTCAGGTACCAGGTGGGGTGGTCGATGTCGTCCTTGAAGAGCCGGTCGCCGCGGTGCAGCCGGTTGGGGACGGTGACATGGGTGCCCGGGGTGGCGACCTTCTCCTCCAGTACGGCGGCCATCGACATGACCTTGCTGGTGGAGCCGGGTTCGTACGCGTCCTGGAGCGCCGCGTTGCCCAGCGCCGCCGCGTCGGCCTGCGAGAGGTCGTTGGGGTCGAATCCGGGGGCGTTGGCCATGGCGAGGACCTCGCCGGTCCTGGCGTTCTGGACGATCACGTAGCCCCGGTCGGCCTTCGACTTCTTCACCTGGTCGGTGATGGCCTGCTGGGCGGCCCACTGGATGTCGCGGTCGATGGTGAGCTCGATGTCGGACCCGGCGACGGCCGGGATCTCCTTGGTGCCCGCGGTGGGCACCCGTCGGCCGCCGGCCTGGGCGTACCTGATCTTGCCGTCCTCGCCCGCCAGTTCCTTGTCCAGTTTCGATTCGAGGCCGCCCGCGCCCTTGCCCTCGGCGTTGACGTAACCCAGTATCCCGGCGGCGAGCCCGCCGTTGGGGTAGACCCGTTTGGTCGTCGCCTCCTGGAAGACCCCGGCCAGCACGTTGGCCCCGGCGCCGCCGCGTGCCCGGTCCTCGGACGCCTTCTCGGCGAAGACCGATTTGAGGTCCTTGATCTGGTTCCAGACCTGGGGGGTCTGGCGGCGGGCCAGGACGGTGTAGCGGCCTTTTCCGGCCAGTTTTCGGGTCAGTTCGGCGGTGTCGGTGCCGAGGATCGGGGCGAGCAGCGCCGCGGCCTGCTGGGGTGCGTCGGGGGCCTTGCTGAACTCGGGCGTGAACATCGAGGGGTCGGCGGTGATGTTGTACGCGTCGACGCTGGTGGCCAGCGCGACCCCGTTGCGGTCGGTGATCTCGCCGCGCTCGGCGGAGATCGTGTAGTCGAGGTAGCGGTTCTCCTTCGCCTTGGCCGCGTACGCGTCGGCGTCGACGGCCTGGACCTGGAGGAGCCGGACGACGAACGCCAGCATGACGAGCGTCAGCGCGAGGCTGACCAGCCGGAGCCGGGGGCGCGGATTGCCCAGTCGCAGCGGACCCGCGGGGCGGGGGCGGGACGGGCGCGGGGCCGGGGCGGAGGGGCGGCGGGCGGCGGGCCGGGGGCGCCGTCCGTCCGTGGCGCCGCGCGGGCGGGCGGGGCCGGGGACCCGGCGGCGCGGTGGTTCCTTGGACGGCACTGGGTCACCTGCCGGGGCTCGTCGAGGGCTGGTCCGCCGGGGTGCGCGGCGTGGTGGACGGGGCCGCGGGGGCGGTGGGACGTGTGGTGCCCGAGGGGGTGGGCGGGGTCCGTGCGGCGGTACGGGACGCGGCGCCGGCGGTCGGCCCGGCCGCGGGGGTCCCGGTACCGCGCGGCGGGGTCGGGGTCGGCTCGGCGCTGGCCTCGGAGGGCACGCCCCGGACTTTGCCGTCCGGGCCGAGGAAGGCGGGGCTGCCGCCGGGCACCATGCCCAGCTCGCGGGCGCGCCGTTCCAGGGCGTCCGGCTTGGAGTGGCTGTCGACGTCGCGCTGGAGGGCCTGCTGCTCGTCGGTGAGCTCGGTGGTCCGCTTCTTCAGCTCGCTCAACCTGAACGATCCTTCGTTGAGGGCCGAGTTGAGCACCAGGAGCGTGATCAGGCCGCCACCGAGAAGCACCACGACCAGCAGGACGAAGGGGGTGCGTGCCGCTCTGCTGGGCCGGGACGGCAGCAGCCGGGCGAGCCGCGCGGCCCGCCCCTTCAACTGCGCGGCCGGTTTGCTCACCGCGCCGCCCCGGACGTCGCCGGGGGCCGGAGGTCCGGACGCCGGGCGCTCATCGCTCCTCCTCGCGGATCCGCTGGGCGCCGCGCAGCCGGGCGGGGGCGGCCCGCCGGTTCTCGGCGACCTCCTCCTCCGTGGGCAGCTCCGCGCCGCGGGTCAGCAGCTTCAGCCGGGGCTGGTAGCGCTCGGGCACGACCGGCAGTCCGGGCGGCGCCGTGGTGGCGGCGCCCGCCGCGAACACCTGCTTGACCAGCCGGTCCTCCAGCGAGTGGTACGAGAGGACGGCGATCCGGCCGCCGACCGCGAGGCTCTGCACGGCCGCCGGGATGGCCCGCTCCAGGACGGTGAGCTCGCCGTTGACCTCGATGCGCAGCGCCTGGAAGGTGCGCTTGGCGGGGTTGCCGCCGGTCCGCTTGGCGGCCTGCGGCAGCGCGTCGCGGATCAGCTCGACGAGCCGGGCGCTGTTGCTGAACGGCTCCTTCTCGCGCTCGCGCACGATCGCGGAGACGATCCGCTTGGCCTGCTTCTCCTCGCCGTACGCCCGCAGGATGCGCACCAGCTCGCCCGGCGGGTACGTGTTGAGCACCTCGGCCGCGCCGATGCCGGTCGTCTGGTCCATGCGCATGTCGAGCGGGGCGTCCTGGGCGTAGGCGAAGCCGCGGTCGGCCTCGTCCAGCTGCATGGAGGAGACGCCGAGGTCGAACAGGACGCCCTGGACCTTCGGGACGCCGAGTCTGTCGAGCACCTCGGGAAGTTCGTCGTAGACGGCGTGCACCAGGGTGGCCCGGTCGCCGTACGGGGCGAGCCGCTCGCCGGAGAGCCGCAGCGCCTCCTTGTCCCGGTCCAGCGCGATCAGCCGTACGGAGGGGAAGGCCGAGAGCAGCGCCTCGCTGTGTCCGCCGAGGCCGAGGGTGCAGTCGACGACCACGGGCGCCTGCGGGCCCGGCGTCTCCAGAGCCGGGGCCAACAGGTCCAGGCACCGCTGGAGCATCACCGGGACGTGTCGGGTCTGGCTCATGTGCCCTCTCAGGCTCAGGTCCCGTGCGGTCGTACGTGCGGCCCGGTCCCCGCCCGCTCAGAAGGGGAGGCCGACCGGCACCGGGAAAGGGGCGCCTGCCGACCGGCGAGCGGGAGAGGGCCGGGCCGCACGTACGCCGCACACGGGGGAAATCTTCGGAATGTGCGGGGTGTCGGTAACTTCCCGTCACTTTAGTCCACCCTGCCATTCGATCGATTCCCGATCAATCAGCCGGGCTGCGCGTCGCCCTGCCCGGCGCTCACCCGCCCGGAGGAGCGCCGGGAGGCTTGTGGGTTACCTCACAACAAGTCTCGTTGACGTTCTTTGTCCCTTCTCACAGCGCGACGCGACGGGGGCCGGGGGATAACGTCATAGCCATGTCGACTTCCGCGCACTCCCCCGCCGGGCCCGCCGCGCCCGCCGCCGATCAGGCCCGTGACGGGGAGACGGTCACCGACCGCCTCGTCGCGGCGAACACCAGGTACGCCGCCGGGTTCGAGGATCCGGGCATGGACGCGAAGCCGGTGCTGCGCGTCGCCGTGGTCGCCTGCATGGACGCCCGGCTCGACCTGCACGACGCGCTCGGTCTGGCGCTCGGCGACTGCCACACCATCCGCAACGCGGGCGGCGTGGTCACCGACGACGTGATCCGTTCGCTGACCATCAGCCAGCGGGCCCTGGGCACGCGCAGCGTCATACTGATCCACCACACCAACTGCGGTCTGGAGTCGATCACCGAGGAGTTCCGCCAGGAGCTGGAGGTGGAGGTCGGCCAGCGTCCGGTCTGGGCGGTCGAGGCGTACAAGGACGCCGACCAGGACGTGCGGCAGTCGATGCAGCGCGTGCGCACCTCGCCGTTCCTGCTGCACACCGATGACGTCCGCGGCTTCGTCTTCGACGTGACCACCGGTCTGCTGCGCGAGATCCTGCCCGCGGCCTGACCTCCGGCCCCGCCCCTCGCCCTCCCCGGTACCACCCCTCCGGAACCGAAAAATCCCACCGAACCCGGCATACCGCCCCCACTTGTCCACAGGCAAGTGACATGACGCGGCAACGGCAACAAGAATGCCCGTGTGGCATCCCGCCGGACGGTTCCGGAAGGGGTGTCCGTGTTTCGGGGTGGCCGGGCGGTTCCATGCGCGTCGGTCCGTGATTGGGGTACCCCTTGCCCCTCGTGGGCGGGGGCAGGGCCGAGGAGGGCCGGGTGACGACCTATGACGATCGAGCGAGCCTCACAGATCTGACCACGACCGCGGAGCGGGTGCGCAGGTCGGTGGAGCGGGTGATCGAGGGCAAGCCCGAGGTCGTACGGCTTTCGCTGACCGTACTGCTGGCGGAGGGGCATCTCCTCATAGAGGACGTCCCCGGAGTCGGCAAGACGATGCTGGCCAAGGCACTGGCGCGATCCATCGACTGCTCGGTGCGGCGCATCCAGTTCACGCCGGACCTGCTGCCCTCGGACATCACCGGGGTGTCGGTCTTCGACCAGCAGCGGCGCGACTTCGAGTTCAAGCCGGGCGCGATCTTCGCCCAGATCGTGATCGGCGACGAGATCAACCGGGCCTCGCCGAAGACCCAGTCGGCGCTGCTGGAGTCGATGGAGGAGCGCCAGGTCACCATCGACGGGCACAGCTACGAGCTGCCCGATCCGTTCATGGTGGTGGCCACCCAGAACCCGGTGGAGATGGAGGGCACCTATCCGCTGCCCGAGGCCCAGCGCGACCGGTTCATGGCGCGGGTGTCGATCGGCTACCCGAACGCGGACGCCGAACTGCGGATGCTCGACGTGCACGGTGCCGTCTCGCCGCTCGACGACCTGCAGCCGGTGGCGCACGCGCACGACATCGTGAAGCTGATCGACGCGGTGCGTACGGTGCACGTCGCCGACGCCGTGCGGCGGTACGCGGTGGAGCTCGTCGGGGCCACCCGAAGCCATCCCGACCTCCGGCTCGGCGCCTCGCCGCGGGCCACGCTGCACCTGCTGCGCGCCGCGAAGGCGTCCGCGGCGCTGGACGGCCGGGACTACTGCCTGCCGGACGACGTGCAGGCGCTGGCGGTCGCGGTGCTCGCGCACCGTCTGCTGCCGACGGCCCAGGCCCAGCTGAACCGCCGCACCTCCGAGCAGGTCGTGCAGGAGATCCTCCAGCGGACACCGGTCCCGACCGCCGCCGGCGGCGTCCAGACGCAGCCCCATCACCAGCAGGGGCCCCCGGTGTACGGCCGGCAGCCCGGCGCACGGCGGGTGTGATGGCCGCCGGGGGGCCGCCCGCGAGGGACGACGGCGACGACAGGGGCGCGCTGCGGGCGGCCCTGAGCGGGCTGACCACGCGCGGGAGGTCCTTCCTCGCGGCCGGTGTCGCCGCGGCGGTCTGCGCGTACGTGCTGGGACAGGGGGACCTGCTGCGGGTCGGGCTGCTGCTCGCCGTGCTGCCGCTGGTCTGTGTGGTGGTGCTGGTCCGCACCCGGTACCGGGTGGCGGGCACCCGGCGGCTCTCGCCGTCCCGGGTTCCGGCGGGCACGGAGGCGCGGGTCCATCTGCGGATGGAGAACGTGTCGCGGATACCGACGGGGCTGCTGATGCTCCAGGACCGGGTGCCCTACGTGCTCGGGCCCCGGCCCCGGTTCGTACTGGACCGGGTGGAGGCCGGCGGCCACCGCGAGGTGTCCTACCGGGTGCGGTCGGACCTGCGCGGGCGCTATCCGCTCGGGCCGCTCCAGCTGCGGCTGAGCGATCCGTTCGGGATGTGCGAGCTGACCCGCTCGTTCAGCGCGTACGACACCCTCGTCGTCATTCCGCGGACCGAGCCGCTGCCGCCGGTGCGGCTGGCCGGCGAGGCCCCGGGGTACGGCGAGGGGCGGCAGCGCTCGCTGGCTCTGGCCGGTGACGACGACGTGATCCCGCGCGGTTACCGGCACGGCGACGACCTGCGCCGGGTCCACTGGCGTTCCACGGCGCGCTACGGCGAGCTCATGGTGCGCCGCGAGGAACAGCCGCAGCGGTCCAGGTGCACGGTGCTGCTGGACACCCGGCGGATCGCCTACCGGGGGGCGGGGCCCGATTCCGCCTTCGAGTGGGCGGTGTCCGGGGCCGCGTCCGCGCTGGTGCACATGCTGGAGCGCGGCTTCGCCGTCCGGCTGCTGACCGATGACGGCACCACGGTTCCCGGCGAGGGCGCGGGCGGTTTCGCCGGTTCGACGCAGGAGTCCGCCGACTCGGCGGGGCTGATGATGGACACCCTGGCGGTGGTCGGCCATTCGGACGGCAGCGGCCTGTCCCGCGCGTACGACGTGCTGCGCGGCGGCAACGAGGGGCTGCTGGTCGCGTTCTTCGGCGACCTCGACGAGGAGCAGGTGGCGGTGGCGGCGCGGATGCGGCAGCGCAGCGGCGGCGCCGTGGCGTTCGTCCTGGCCGGTGCGGCCTGGGCGCAGGGCGACGCCCCGGCCCCCGGGGCGGAGTCGGCGTCCGAGGAACGGCTGCGACTGCTGCGGGAGTCGGGCTGGACGGCGGTCCCGGTGACGCCCGGGACCGGTCTCGCCGAATACTGGCGGCAGGCGGGGCACCAGGGCGTGACGGCGGAGTCCGTCGGCGGCACGGGTGGTACGACGGGTTTCTCCGGGGGATGGTCATGAGCGGTCGTGGTCGGCTGGCGCTGTGCGCCTTCGTGGCGACGCTGGCGGCGGCGACCTCGATGCTGCCGCTGGTCGAGCCGGCGAGCTGGATCCTGCAGGCGGCCTTCCTGCTGGCGGTCCAGAGCGGGACGGGCGCACTCGTCCGCCGGGCGCCCGTGCCCCGTGCGGTGATCGTCGCGGCACAGGCGCTGGTCATGCTGGTCCTGCTGACCGTGGTGTTCGCCAGGGGGCAGGCCCCGGCCGGTGTGCTGCCGGGTCCGGAGGTGCTCCAGCGGCTGGCGGAGCTGCTGACGGCGGGCGCCGAGGACGTCGGCAGATACGCCGCTCCGGCGCCCGTGACGGACGGCATCCGGTTGATGCTGGTCGGCGGTGTGCTGCTGGTCGGCCTGGTCGTGGACGCCCTCGCGGTGACCTTCCGCAGCGCGGCCCCGGCCGGTCTGCCGCTGCTCGCGCTGTACTCGGTCGCCGCCGGGCTGTCCGAGGGCGGGGCCGGCTGGCTCTGGTTCCTGCTGGCGGCCGGTGGCTATCTGCTGCTCCTGCTGGCGGAGGGCCGGGACCGGCTCTCGCAGTGGGGGCGGGTCTTCAGCGGCGCGACCTCCGGGGCCCCTCGTGGCCCCGCGGTCGGCGCGGCGCTCTCGGGCGGCCGCCCGACGGCCCCGGTCCGGACCGGGCACCGCATCGGCGCGCTGGCCCTGGGCGTCTCGCTGGTCGTACCGGCGGCATTGCCCGCGCTCGACGGCGGCCTGCTGAGCGAGCGGAACGGCGGCGGGGGCGGCCAGGGGGGCGGCGGCACCATCTCCGCGGTGAACCCCCTGGTCTCGCTGCAGAACAACCTGAACCAGCCGGAGAACCGGCAGGTGCTGTCCTACCGCACCAACTCCAACGATCCGCAGGGCTTCTACCTGCGCATCCTCGCCCTGGACCAGTTCAACGGCGACGAGTGGCGGCCCTCCACGCGCCGTCTGAGCGACGTGCCCCAGCGGCTCCCGCAGCCGAACGGCCTCGGCCCGGACGTCAAGGTCACGGAGATCCGGTCGAACATCTCCTCGTCCCGTTCCTACCGGCAGACCTATCTGCCGCTCCCCTACCCCGCGACCGAGGTCGAGATCGGCGGGCGCTGGCGGTACGAGCCGACGGGGCGGACGCTCGTCGGCGACGGCGGGCAGACGACCGGCGGTGCGCAGTACGAGGTCTCCAGCCTGGTGGTGCAGCCGACCGCCGACCAGCTCGCCTCGGCGGGCCCCGCCCCAGCCGCCCTGCAGCGTGAGTACACCCGGGTGCCCGACTCCCTGCCGAAGGTGGTCGGGAAGACCGCGACCGAGGTGACCGAGGGCGCCGCCAACGACTACGAGCGGGCGGTGAAGCTGCAGAACTACTTCGCGTCGAACGGCGGCTTCGTCTACAACACCTCGGTGAGCTCGGGCACCGGGAGCGCGGCGATCGGCCGCTTCCTCAAGGAGAAGCAGGGCTTCTGCGTCCACTTCTCCTTCACGATGGCCGCGATGTCGCGGACGCTGGGCATCCCGGCCCGGGTCGCGGTGGGCTTCGCCCCCGGCACGGAGCAGGCGAACGGTTCGGTCTCGGTGGGGCTGCGCGACGCGCACGCCTGGCCCGAGCTGTACTTCGAGGGCATCGGGTGGACCCGTTTCGAGCCGACCCCGACGCGGGGCAGCGTGCCGACGTACACCCAGGAGGAGGCCCCCGAGGGCGACGCGAGCGACCCGGCCGTGCCGGAGGAGAACGCCTCGGCCGCCCCGACGGCCGTCCCTGCCGCCCCGGACGACTGCCCGGCGCAGATGCGCAAGCAGGGCGAGTGCGGCGACACGACGGCGCAGGGACCGGTGACCCCGACGGATTCCGGTACGCCGACGGGCACCGTCGTCGGTCTGTCCCTGCTCGCCGTGGTGATCCTCGTGCTGCCCCTCCTGCCGATGCTCTGGCGGCTCAGGACGCGTCGACGCAGGCTGGCCCCGCCCGCCGGGCGGACGCCGGCCCGGGAACGGGCCGCGCCGGTGTCGGCCGACGGGCGGGCCGTACCGTCGGACTCGCGGTCCGCAGCCACCGGCCCGGACCGGGCACCGGGCAGCACGTGGACCCCCGCCCAAGCGGATGCGGCGGACACGACGGCCAGGACGCTGGCGGCCTGGCGGGAGATCACCGACACCGCCTGGGACCACGGCATCGAACCGGACGACTCCCGGACCCCGCGCAAGGCGGCGGTGCGGATGGTGCGGCTGGGGCGGCTCGAATTCGACGCGGCGGACGCGGTGCACCGGGTGGCCGGGGCGGTCGAGCAGGTCCTCTACGCCCCGGAGCCCCGCCCGGCCACCGGCCTGTCCGAGGACGTGGAGACGGTACGGGCCGGTCTGCGGGCGTCCGTCGGCCGGGGCGCCCGGATCCGGGCGGTCGTGGCACCGCGCTCGGCCGTTCGGGTGATCTGGGCGGCCTCGGCCCGCTGGGCGGCGTTCACCGGCCGGTGCTCGGCGCTGTGGGGCCGGCTCCACTGGCCGCTGCGGCCGCTGCGGCGCCCGTTCCGCCCACAGGGATGAGGCCGCGGCCTGCGGGCCGCCGGAAGGGACGGCCGGAAGTCCGGTCCCCGCCCGGCGGCCCGCAGGACCGGCCCGAAGCCGGACGGCGCACCGACAAGAACGGCGTCGGCACCGCATGCGCCACAGACACGGCACGGCACGGCACGACAGCACCGGGACGGGACCGCGCAGGCACCGGACGGGGCTGTGCGTCGGCACGGCGACCCGGCACGCGTTCACCGGCCGGTGCGCCGCAGGGGCGGGTTTCCGTGCTCCTCGGCAGGTCCGGACAGGACTGAGGGGCGGCCGCGAAGTCGCGGCCGCCCCTCAGTCCAGGAGTGTTCGAGGGCTACTGGCCCTGCTCGTCACGGCGGCGCTGCCACCGCTGCTCGATGCGGTTCATCACGGTCCGGCGCTGCCTCGGGTGGTGACGGCCGCCACCACCGTTCGCCGGATGCTCGCCCGGCTTGGGCGCCTTGCGCCAGCCGGTGACCGCGAGGACCGCGCAGCCCAGCATGACGAGGAATCCCACCACGCTGATCCAGATCAGCTGAGCGACCATTCCGGACATGAGGAGCGCGATACCCACCAGGAAGCCTGCGACCGCCTGATAGACCCGTCGCCGGGTGTACGTACGCAGCCCGCTTCCCTCGAGCGCTGTCGCGAACTTGGGATCTTCGGCGTACAGCGCTCGCTCCATTTGCTCGAGCATTCGCTGCTCGTGCTCCGAGAGCGGCACGGAGTCCTCCTCGTCGTCGGCCGCGGGGGGCGGCCGGTATGCGGCCCTTCCAGGATAGGCAGGGATTCGCCCCCGTGAAACCCGCCTTCATTGCCCATCAGCCAGTCCGGGCCGCCACGACGGCTCGGCTGCTGAGGCGTTGATTCCCCGACCTCCGATCCGTCATGCCGGATGGTGTCCCCCGATCATACGGGGCGAAGCCCCCGATCGGGGGGTCCGGGGCGTACTCCGTCTGCCGCTGCGCCGCTGATCAGCCATGCCGCGGCCCCGGACGGCCGTCGGACCGGCTCGCGCTCAGGCCCGCTTCGTGCCCAGAACGTGCAGCTGCGTCGCGACCGAGTGGAAGGCGGGCAGCTCCGCCGCCGCGGCCTCCAGCTTGAGCAGCGCCTCCATCGCGCCGGGCTCGGTGTCCACCAGGACGCCGGGCACGAGGTCCGCGAAGACCCGCACCCCGTGGACCGCGCCGACCTCGACGCCGGCCCCGGACACCAGCTCGGTGAGCTGCTCCGCGGTGTAGCGCCGGGGCACCGGGTCCCCCTCGCCCCAGCGGCCCGCCGGGTCGCCGAGCGCCTGCCGGGCCTCCGTGAAGTGGCCGGCGAGCGCCCGTGCCAGGACCGCGCCGCCGAGCCCGGCGGCGAGCAGGCTGAGCGCTCCGGCCGGCCGGAGCGCGTCCACCGCGTTGCGCACCCCCTCGGCGGGGTCGTCCACGTACTCCAGGACGCCGTGGCACAGCACCGCGTCGTAACCGCCGCGCTCGGCCACCTCGAACAGGCCGTGGATGTCGCCCTGCACACCACGGACCCGGTCGGCGACCCCGGCCTCGGCGGCCCGGCGCTCCAGTGCGAAGAGCGCGTTGGGGCTGGGGTCGACGACGGTGACGCGGTGGCCGAGGCGGGCGACCGGCACGGCGAAGTTCCCGGTGCCGCCGCCGGTGTCCAGGACGTCCAGGACGTCCCTGCCGGTCGCCTTGACCCGGAGATCGAGGGCGTCCTTGAGTACGTCCCAGACCACAGCGGTACGGAGGGAGGCGCGGGGGCGCAGCTGGTCCGACACGGCAGATGACTCCTCGGCACGGTGCCGCCACTGACGGCGGGAGCGTGAACAGTGCAGGTGGTACGAGTGCTGTCCACCCTATTGCCTCGCGCCGCCGGTGCCGTCATCCCGCGTCCGGCCGCCCCACCGGCCCGCAGCGGAGCTCCCGCCGCCCCGGGCCGGTCCGCTCCCCCGCCCGTACCGGACCGGCCGCCGCCCCGGACCGGGCCGAGGTTCCCCGTCCCGGCCCGGGGCGCCCGTCACGCCGTGTCGGGCCGCTCCCTACGGGACTGCGGGAGCACCGGCTGGAGCACCAGCAGCCGCTCGACCAGGCGCAGGAACATCGCCACGTCGCGCAGCAGGTCGTCGGCGTCCCGACGGCTGGCGGCGCCCGGGATCCCGGCCTCCGCACGGGCCCTGCGGGCGGCGCCGGAGGCGAACAGCGCGCTCCACTCGGTCAGCTCCGGGGCTATCTCGGGGAGGACCTCCCAGGCGCTGCGGATGCGCTCCCGACGACGCCGGGACGTCTCCGGGCGGCCCCGCGCGGCCAGCACGGCGGCCGCGGTCCGCAGCGCGGCGAGGTGGGCGGTGGCGTACCGCTCGTTCGGCACATCGAGAACGGCTGCCTCGTCGAGGCCGGCGCGGGCCTGGGCGAGCAGATCGAGAGCGGCGGGCGGGGCGGTGGTGCGTCGCAGGACGGGGTGGACATCGCTTGCCGGACCGGTCAGTGAGGGGGCAGGGCCGTCTGCGCGGCGCCGGGGTGCGGCTGCTGCGGACGAGTGGGCCATGACGAAACCTCCTGTCTCGTGTAACGACTCCGTGGCCGTATGCATCCATCGTGAGGGGCACCACTGACAGTCCCCGTCAGGACCGCGTTGACCTGTGCTTTTGCCTCGATCGCGAGTTCGGGCTACCTTTTTGCACTGACTGGTCAGTTCAAAATCAGGGGAGGGTCAGTGGACAGCCCGCACGGGGCAGCCGTCACTGCCGGGAATCTCGGGCTCAAGGGGCCGCGCGGCTGGGCCTTCCGCGGCGTGGACGTCGAGGCCCGGCCCGGCTCGCTGGTGGCGATCGAGGGCCCCTCCGGCTCCGGCCGCACCTGCCTGCTGCTCGCCCTCACCGGCCGGATGCGCCCCACCGAGGGCCACGCGGAGGTCGGCGGACTGCGCCTGCCGCGCAAGATGGCGGCGGTGCGCCGCGTCTGTGCCCTGGGCCCGGTGCCCGGCGTCAGCGAGCTCGACCCGGCCTTCACCGTCGCCGAGCACCTGCGCGAGCGGGCCCTGCTCCAGCGCCGCTACGGCGGTTCGCTGCGCGCCCTGCTGCGCCCGCGCGCCGAGCGGATCGCCACCGCGCAGGAGCGGATCGACACGGCGCTGGCCGCCGCGGGGCTCGACCCGGCCACCCTGCCCAAGGCCGAGCGGACCTCCGTACGGGATCTGGAGCGGCTGGAGGCGCTGCGGCTCTCCGTCGCACTGGCGCTGATCGGCGGCCCCCGGCTGCTCGCGGTGGACGACACCGACCTCAAGCTCTCCGACTCCGAGCGCGCCGAGGCGTGGGAGCTGCTGCGGTCCGTCGCGGTCGACGGCACGACCGTGCTCGCCGTCTGCAGCCAGGCCCCCGAGGGTGCCCTCACCCTGCGCACCGGCACCGACAGCGAGAACGACACGAACGGCAACGGCGCGAAGAGCCCGGCCGGCGACACGGACGGCACGAAGGACACGGCCGGCACGGCCGACGGAACCACGACCGGGAAGGGGACGGCCGATGCGTTCGCCGAGACTGGCCGCGCTTGAGCTCAAGCGCTTCGGCAGGGGAAAGCTGCCGCGCGCCGCACTGGTCGCGCTCCTGCTCCTGCCGCTGCTCTACGGCGCCCTGTACCTGTGGTCCTTCTGGGACCCGTACGGGCGCCTCGACCGGATCCCCGTCGCGCTGGTCAACGACGACAAGGGCGCCACCGCGGCCGGGAAGCGCATCACGGCCGGTGACGAGATCACCGGCAAGCTCCTCGACTCCAAGGTGTTCGACTGGCACGAGGTGAGTTCCGCCGAGGCCGCCGAGGGCGTCGAGGACGGCACGTACTACCTCTCGCTCACCATGCCCTCGGACTTCAGCGAGCGGATCGCGTCCAGCTCGGGCGACTCCCCCGAGACCGGCGCGCTCCAGGTGCGCACCAACGACGCCAACAACTACATCGTGGGGCAGATCTCCCGGACGGTGTTCTCCGAGGTGCGCACCGCCGCGTCGACCAACGCCTCGCGCGGCTTCCTCGACCGGATCTTCATCAACTTCTCCGACCTCCACGACGCGACGGAGAAGGCCGCCAAGGGCGCCGACGACCTCAAGGGCGGCATCGGCAGAGCGAAGAAGGGCTCGCAGGACCTCGCGGACGGGCTGAAGGACGCCAAGGCCGGCAGCGGCCGGCTGGCCGGCGGCATCGTCAGGCTGAACAAGGGCGCGGGCGACCTGGAGACCGGCTCCCGCCAGGTGGCCGAGGGCACCCAGCAGCTCGCCGACAAGGTGAACGGGGTGGCGGCCGACGTCCGTCCGTTCCTGAAGGACAACGGCAAGTCGATCGGCGACACCGCCCGGCTGGTCGCCGACTCCTCGCAGGCCGTGCGGGACAACCTCGACCTGCTCGTGAAGACCGCCCCCACCGCGGCCACCGCCGCCCGCACGGCCTCCGACGAACTGGCCGGGCTCTACCGCACCAGCTGCGCCCAGGAGCAGGACGCCGACCCCGACGTCTGCCCGCCGCTGAAGCGCGCCACGACCGCCGCGGCCGACGTCGCGAAGGTCGCCGACGACGTGAACGTACTGGTCACGAACCAGAACGGGGACCTGAAGAAGCTGCGCGCCCAGCTGACCACGCTCCAGCGTCAGGCCGAGGACCTGGCCGAGCACGCACCGCGCCTGGACGAGGACCTGGAGTCCGCCGTCAAGAAGGTCAACGCGCTGAACACCGGCGCGCACAAGGTCGCCAAGGGGGCGAACGACCTGCACACCGGCCTCACCACGGCCCGGACCGGCTCCGCCGACCTGGACACCGGGGTGAGCGACCTCAGGAAGGGCGCGGTGAACCTGGACAGCGGGCTGATCCGGCTCGGCGACGGCTCGACCACCCTCGCCGAGGGGCTCAACGACGGCGTCGGCAAAATCCCCGACTACGACAAGAAGGACCGCGACGCCCGTACGGGAGTCATGGCCGACCCGGTGCAGCTGGCCTCCGAGTCGCTGCACAAGGCCCCCAACTACGGCACCGGTTTCGCCCCGTACTTCATCCCGCTCTCCCTGTGGGTCGGCGCGATGGTGGCGTACATGCTGATCCAGCCGCTCAACCGGCGGGCGCTCGCCGCCGGGGCCTCCGCCTGGCGGATCGCCTTCGCGGGCTGGCTGCCGGTGGCCGCGATCGGGCTGCTCCAGGTGGCCGCCCTGATGGCCGTACTGCACTGGGGACTGGGGCTGCAGATGACCCGGGCCGCCGGGACGATCGCCTTCCTGGCCCTGGTGACCTGCTGCTTCGCGGCGATCGTGCAGTGGCTGAACGCCCGGTTCGGCGCCGCGGGACGCATCCTCGTCCTGGCCGTGCTGATGCTCCAGCTGACCTCGGCCGGCGGGACGTACCCCGTCCAGACCAGTCCGGGCTTCTTCAACGCGATCCACCCCTACCTGCCGATGAGTTACATCGTCGAGGGGCTGCGCCGGCTGATCACCGGTGGCGGGCTCGGCCCGGTCTGGCAGGGCAGCGCGGTGCTGCTGGCCTTCACGGCGGGGGCGCTCGCCCTCACCGCGGTCGCCGCACGCCGCAAGCAGGTATGGACCCTGGACCGGCTCCACCCGGAACTGAGCCTGTGAGCGCGCCGGGACCTGTGAGAATCAGGGGCATGGAAAGCAGCAGCACCACGCGTCGCCGGGCCACCCGGCAGAAGCTCTACGAGGCGGCCGTGACCCTCATCGCGGAGAAGGGCTTCTCGGCCACCACGGTGGACGAGATCGCCGAGCGCGCCGGGGTCGCCAAGGGCACGGTCTACTACAACTTCAAGAGCAAGACCGAACTCTTCGAGGAGCTCCTGCGGCACGGCGTCGGGCTGCTCACCGCCTCGCTGCGCTCCGCGGCCGAGGAGACCGGGCGGCGCGGCGGCACCCGGGTCGAGGCACTGGACGCGATGATCCGGGCCGGCCTGGTCTTCATCGACCGGTATCCGGCGTTCACCCAGCTGTACGTAGCGGAGCTGTGGCGCACCAACCGGGCCTGGCAGGGAACCCTCCTGGTGGTGCGTCAGGAGGCCGTCGCGGTGGTCGAGGACGTGCTGCGCGAGGGGGTGGAGAACGGCGAGCTGAGCCGGGAGATCGACATCCCGCTGACGGCCGCCGCGCTGGTCGGCATGGTGCTGGTGGCGGCCCTGGACTGGCAGGCGTTCCAGCCCGAGCGGTCGATCGACGACGTGCACTCGGCGCTGTCGCTGCTGCTGCACGGTCGGGTCAGCGGACGCTGAGCCGCCCGCCCCCGGCGGACGGAGCGCACGCGGGCAGAACCGTATGACGGGCAGGAGCGCATACGGAAGGCGCCGGTCCGGTGGGACCCGGTTTCCCGGGTCCGCGCCGGACCGGCGCCTTCCGTAACTGCTGGAGGACTTCCCCCGTGGCCCCGTGTCCCCCGTGGCCCCGAGTCCTCCGTAGTGCTCCCCCGTACCGGAGGGGAGTGCCGCGACCGTTCCGCCGCCCCGTGCCGGCGGTGCCTGCGCGGCGCCCCTCTCCGTGCCCACCACTCTCCCGTCCGGGCAGGTGGGAGCCCATCCGCGTACCTACTCATCTCGCGGTCTAGGTACGGATACTCAGATCTGGGCACCGAACCCGTCCCGTGCCGTACGCCATCTGGCTTACGATCGCGTCCGTGTCCGTACTCCCTCTGGTGTTCACAAGCGGCTGGGCCAGCGGGATCAACGCCTACGCGGTGGTCCTGCTCCTCGGCATTTTCGGTACGACCGGTCTGAGCGACGAGGTGCCCGACGCCCTCCAGCGCACCGACGTCCTGGTGGTGGCCGGGATCCTCTTCCTCTGCGAGGTGGTGGCGGACAAGGTCCCGTACGTGGACTCGGTCTGGGACTCGGTGCACACCGTCATCAGGCCGGTGGCCGGTGCCGTCGTGGCGGCGCTGCTGGCCGGTGGCGACGGTTCGCTGCCGGAGCTCGCGGCGGCGGCGATCGGCGGCTCCACCGCGCTGGTGAGCCACCTGGTGAAGGCCGGCACCAGAATGGCGGTCAACACCTCCCCCGAGCCGTTCAGCAACATCGTCATGAGCATCGTCGAGGACCTGGGCGTCGCCGGGATCGTCACCTTCGCGATATTCCATCCGGTGGCGGCCTCGCTCATCGCGGCGTCGCTGCTGCTGATCGGCATCGTGATCGTGGCCTTCCTGTTCTCCCGCATCCGGCGCTTCCTGCGGCGCAGGAAACAGCGGCGGGAGGAACGGCGGCTGGCCCGGACGGGCTCGTACCTACCGCCGGGCTGACCTTCGGCGGTGGCCGTTAAGGTCACTGACATGGCACGTATTGCGGTGATCGGCGCCGGGATGGGCGCGATGGCGGCGGCCGCCCGGCTCGCCGTGGCAGGGCACCGGGTGACGGTGTACGAGCGGTCGGAGACCTTCGGCGGTTCGGTGGGCCGGTACGCCCGTGAGGGCTTCGCCTTCGACACCGGCCCGGCGCTGCTCCATCTGCCCGCCGTCTACCGCGACCTGTTCGTGAAGACGGGCAAGGAGCCGCTGGAGCGGTGCGTCGGGCTGACCCAGGTCGATCCGGCGAGCCGGCACCTGTTCGCGGACGGCACGGCGGTGTCGCTGCCGAACGCCTCGCGGGCCGGGGTGGTCTCCGCCCTGGACGCGGCGCTCGGCGACGGCGCGGGCGCGGCGTGGGGCGGGTTCCTCGACCGGGCGCGCGATGCCTGGGACCGGTCGCGGCGTCCGCTGCTGGAGGAGCCGCTGCGCCCCGACCGGCAGGTGTTCGGCCGTGATCCCTATCCGGCGCTCCGGCAGCGCCGACTGCTGCGCTCCGCCCGGCAGGCGGGCACGGTCGCGGAGGTCGGCGCGTGGGAGCTGTCCGACCCCCGGCTGGCCGCGCTCCTCGACGGGTACGCCCTGTCGTACGGGCTCGACCCGGTGCGCGCACCGGCGTCGGCGGCCCTGCTGCCGTACATGGAGGAGACGTTCGGCAGCTGGTACGTCTCCGGCGGCATCCGGGCCCTGGCGCAGGCGGTGCACGAGCGGTGCCTGGCCCGGAAGGTGGAGTTCGTCCTGGGGTGCGAGGTGGCCCGGGTCGTCGAGAAGGACGGCCGGGCGGCGGGGGTCGAGCTGGCGGACGGGACGGTCGCCGAGGCCGATCACGTGGTGCTGGGCGCCCCGCCCCGCCCCGGTCTGGTGCCGGGTCAGGAGTCCTGGCAGGACGAGGACGTGACGGCCCGGCAGGGTGCGGGGCAGGAGCTGGTGCCGGGCCGGTTCCTGGTGCTGCTCTCGCTGCGCGGCGCCCGGCCCGCGGACACCGTGCACCGGACGCTGGTGCACCCGGCGGACGGTGCGGCGGAGCGCGACGCGGTGTTCGGCGGGCGGCTCGCCGAGCACCCCACGGTGACGGTGCTGCGCCCGGACGACCCGTCGACCCGCCCCGACGACGACCACGAGGCGGTGACGCTGACGGCGACGGTCGCCCCGCACGGCCCGGTGGACTGGACGGACCCGGCGGTGCGCGAACGGTGCGCCGATTCGCTGATCGTGGCCGCCGCCGCGGCCGTGCCCGGGATACGGGAGCGGTTGCTGCACGCCGAGGTGCGGACCCCGGCGGAGACGGCGGCGCGGACCGGCGCGGAGGGCGGTTCGGTGCCCGCGCCCGCGCTGGCCGGGGCGGGCGGCGCGTATCTGCGTCCGGGCAACCGCACCCGGCTGCCGGGGCTCTACGCCGCGGGCGGCTGGTCGCACCCGGGCGGTGGACTCGCCCACGCGGGCATGTCGGGGGCCCTGGTCGCCGGGCTGATCGTGGAGGGGGACGGGTTCCGGGGCTCCCGGTGAGCGCCCGGAGGCCGTCCGTACCGCGGGACCGGCCTCCGACGGCTACGGCTACCGCTACGGCTCAGTAGCGGTACTGCTGTTCGTCGTAGCCGCTGCCGTTGTTGTAGCCGTTCGGCGGCGGGGCGGGGTGGGCGGGCTGCTCCGGGGGCGTGACGGGGTACTGCTCGCCCTCGCGCTGCTGCGGCACCCAGACGCCGCCGGGCGGGGTGTCGGCGTACGGCTGCTGGGCGTACGGGTCGGGGGCGTACTGCTGCCGGCCCCCGAAGCTGTCGTAGTCGTTGCCGTTTCCGTAGCCGTCGTACGAGGGGTACTCCGCGGGGCCCCCGGCGGTGCCGGTCCCGATGTACGGGTCGGAGTACGCGGCGTACTGCTGCTGCGTGCCGTAGTCGTACTGCCCGGCGAGCGGGTCCTGGGCGGCGTACGGGTCCTGGCCCGGTGCTCCGTACGCGGCGGTGGGCTCGGCGTGGACGTCGTACGGGGCGTACGGGGGCTGCTGCGGGAGGGAGGCGGACCGGTCGTCCTGGCGCGCCCGGTGACCGTCGGAGTAGACGCCGTACTGACCGGTGTCGTCCGGCATGGGCTCCGGCTCGTAGACCGCGGGGGCCTGTACGGGCGGCGGCGGGGTCTGCCCGTCGTGCTCCAGCTCCAGGTCCGAGACCTGGAGCGTGGGTCCGCGGCCCTGCCGCCCCTCCCCGTTGCCGCCCTTGCGGCGCCGGCTGGCGCCGGGGTTGCCCCCTATGGCCCAGCCGGTGGAGAAGCCCCGCCGGAAGGACAGCGTGACCTGGGTCTGCCCGGTCGCGAAGGCGATCGTGCCGAGGACGATGACGAGCACGGACGGGATGAGCACCCCGACGACCACGCAGGCGAAGCCCGCGAAGGCCAGCAGTCTCCAGCGAAGGCGCGCCTTGTACTGCAGGAGCACTTCACCGAGCAGCCACAGCGCGACGATTCCGAACGCGATGTAGAGGACCGTCCAGCCCATGCCCGCCCCCTCCTACGGCCACCGCCCCGGGTAGCGGCGGGTACGGCCGGTCACGACTGCTTGTGCAGTCCGAGATTCTCGTAGATTTCGAGCGTCGCCGTCGAGTTGTTGAGCGTGATGAAGTGCAGTCCGGGAACACCCTCGGATCGCAGCCTCGCGCAGAACTGCGTTGCGAAGTCGATTCCAATGGAGCGTACAGCGGCGGGATCGTCCTTTGCCGCGAGGATCCGTTCTTTCAGGAACGGGGGGAAGGACGCGTTGCTGAGCTGTGCGAATCTGTCCAGTTGTTTGACGCTGGTCAGCGGCATGACCTCGGGAATGATCGGGGTTTCGCAACCCGCGGCGACCACTCGGTCACGCATCCGCAGATAATCCTCCGGGTCGAAGAACATCTGGGTGATCGCGTAGTCGGCGCCGGCCCGGCACTTGTCCACGAAATGCCGGATGTCGGTGTCCCAGTCGGTCGAGCGCGGGTGCATCTCGGGAAATGCCGCGACGCCGACGCAGAAATCACCGGATTCCTTGATGAGCCGGACGAGGTCCGCCGCGTACCGCACGCCCTGGGGGTGCTCGACCCACTCGCCCATCGGGTCGCCCGGCGGGTCCCCGCGCACGGCGAGGATGTTCCGGATCCCGGCGTCCGCGTACTGCCCGATCATGTTGCGCAGCTCGGCGACGGAGTGGTTGACCGCCGTGAGGTGGGCGACCGGGGTGAGGGTGGAGTCGGCCGCGATCTGCTCGGTGGCCCGCACCGTCCCGGCCCGGGTGGAACCGCCGGCCCCGTAGGTCACGGAGACGAAGCTCGGCCTCACCGCCTCGACCCGGCGCAGCGCGTTCCAGAGGTTCCGCTCGCCCTGCTCGGTCTTGGGAGCCCAGAACTCGAAGGAGTAGGAGGTCTTGCCGGTCGCGAGGACCTCACGCACCGTGCGTGCGCGATCCGTCCTGGTGGATGGTGTACCAAGGGCCATACCGGCAGGTTAACCAGAGCAGGGCGGCCATAGGACCGGACCAGGGAGAATTGTCCGAATTGACGGGTTGTTTGTCCATCCTTCGGACACCCGGGCCGAATCACGCCCCTGAATGCCCGTGCCCATGTCCGTGTCCGGCCCCGTCCCGGGCATCCGGCCCGGTAACGGCCCCGGCGGGCCGTTACCGATCACGGTCCCGGCGGGACGGCCGGGGTCACTCCCCGGCGTGCGCCCTGATCCGGCGGGCCAGCTCGGCGGTGGCGGCGCCCGGGTCGGCGGCCTCGGTGATCGCCCGTACGACGACCACCCGGCGGGCCCCGGCGTCCAGCACCTCGTCGAGGTTGCCGGCGTCGATGCCGCCGATGGCGAACCAGGGGCGCGGCTGGTCGAGCGAGGCGGCGTACCGGACGAGGTCGAGGCCCGGGGCGTGCCGTCCGGGCTTGGTCGGGGTGGGCCAGCAGGGGCCGGTGCAGAAGTAGTCCACGCCGGGTTCGGCGACGGCCGCGTCGACCTCGGACCCGGCGTGCGTGGAACGGCCGATCAGCACGTCGTCGCCGACGATCGCACGGGCGGCGGGCACCGGCAGGTCGCCCTGGCCGAGGTGCAGCACGTCGGAGCCGATGGCGTGGGCGACATCGGCCCGGTCGTTCACCGCGAGGAGCTTGCCGTGGCGCCGGCACGCGTCGGCGAACACGGCGAGGTGGTCGAGCTCCTCGGCCGCCTCCATGCCCTTGTCGCGCAGCTGGACGACATCCACCCCGGCGGCGAGCACGGCGTCGAGGAACGCGGGGAGGTCGCCCTGGCGCCTGCGGGCGTCCGTGCACAGATAGAGCCGGGCTTCGGACAGCGACGCGCGGAGCGTGGACATCGGTGCGGTTCCCCCCTGGGAGAGCGGTGCGGAAGACGGCACGGGGCAGGGGCGGACGGCGCGGGACCGCGCCGTCCGCCCGCTCGCACCGGGCCTGTGATCAGACGGCGAGCGCCTGGGCGCGGCGCTTCACCTCCGTGCCGCGATTCTCGCTCAGTGCCTGGGCGGGGGTGCCCGGCAGGGTCGGGTCGGGGGTGAAGAGCCACTCCAGCATCTCTTCGTCGGTGTAGCCGTCGTCCTTCAGGAGCGTCAGGGTGCCGGAGAGGCCCTTGACCACCCTGGTGCCGTCGATGAAGGCGGCCGGCACCTGGAGTGCCCGGTTCTCACCACGGCGTACGGCGATCAGCTGGCCCTCCTTGACCAGCTGCCGCACACGCGTCACCTCGACATCGAGCATTTCGGCGATGTCGGGGAGGTGGAGCCAGGCAGGGACGAGAGCATCGATCTTTGCGTCAATCTCGGTCACGAGGACAAGCCTGCCATCCCGCACTGACAGCCGATACCCGGACTCGGCCCTTCAGGGCGTCCCGAACCGCTCCCCCGGCCCCTCTCCGCCCTTCCGTCCCGGTCGCCGGGGCCGCGCGCCGCCCGGCGGGTCCTCAGTCGCGGACCGCCGTCTTCAGCGGCACGGCGGGGTCGGCGGCCCGTTCCGGATCGAGCGACGCCCCCGCCTCGATGAGCTTGCGCCCCTGCGCCAGGTCGCGCGGGCGGCCGACGGCGAGAACCGCGACCAGGACGCCGTCGCGCAGCCAGCACACCGACCAGGCGGGGTCCGCCGGATCGCCGCGCCACAGCAGGGTGTCGGCACCGCCGTGGTGGCCCGCGTACTGCACGAACCGGTCGAACTGCTCGGACCAGAAGTACGGCACGGGGTCGTACGTCAGCGGCTCGAAGGCACTGTCGGCCGCCGCGCCGATGATGTTGGCGGCGGCGGTGCGCGGGCCCTGGAGGGCGTTGTCCCAGTGGTGGACGAGCAGGCGTTCGCCGTACCGGGCGGAGGGGAACGAGGCGCAGTCGCCGACCGCGTACACGTCGGGTGCCGAGGTGCGCAGCGCCCCGTCGGCGGTCACCGACCCGTCGGGGCCGAGCTCGATGCCGGAGCCGGCCAGCCAGCCGGTGGCGGGCCGTGCGCCGATCCCGACGACGACCGCCCCGGCCTGGAGCGTACGGCCGTCCGCGAGGACCACCCGGCCCGGCTCGATCCGGTCGACCCGGGCCCCGGTGAGGAGTTCGGCGCCGATCCCGGCGTACCAGTCGGCCATCGGGGCGGCGACCTCGGCGGGCATCGCGCCCGCGAGGGGCCGGTCGGCGGCCTCGACGACGGTGACCCCGCAGCCCGCGGCGCGGGCCGCGGTGGCGAACTCGGCCCCGATCCAGCCCGCGCCGACGACCACGACGTCGTGCCGTTCGCCGAGGACCGGGCGCAGCCGGGCCGCGTCGTCGAGGGTGCGCAGCAGGTGGACGCCGGGAACGCCCTCGGTGCCGGGCAGCACGACCGGTTCGGCGCCGGTCGCGATCACCAGGGCGTCGTAGCCGACGGGGCCCGAGGGGGTGTCCAGCTCGTGCGCGTCCGGTCGCACGCCGGTGACCTCGACGCCCAGCCGCAGTTCAATGTCCAGCGCCTCGAAGTCGACCTCGAAGGCGGAGTCCTCGGCCTTGCCGAGCAGCACCGCCTTGGACAACGGGGGCCGGTCGTAGGGCTGGTGGGGTTCGGCGCCGATCAGGACGACGGGGCCGGTGAAGCCCTGTTCCCGCAGGGCCACCGCGGTCTGCACGCCCGCCATGCCCGCGCCCACGACGACGACGCGGCGCCCCGGCCGCCGGTCCGGCTGCTCTGACTGCTGCTGATCGCTCACCCCTACACCATAAGCATCTGACATTTCGTCAGGAAGAGGGGATCTCCTCGACCGTGCTCGTCCCGCCGCCCTCCTGCGACTCCCACTCCCACCGCTCCTCCAGCCGGACCCGGCCGTCCGCGAGGTCGACGACGGTGGAGACGCAGTGGCCGCAGGACGTCGTCCCGTCCTGCTTCAGCTGGACGTACCTGAAGTCGAGGGTGTCACCGTCCCGGGTGCCGACGAGATGGCCGCGGACCACGTCACCGCCCGCGTAGTCGGCCCAGATCCGGCCGTCCTGCTCGTGGTACGCGAAGCGGGTGCGGGTGCCGACCTGGCCCGGGGCCTGGTCGGCGACCGGGGCGAGGACGAGTCCGTCGAGCGAACGGGCCACGGTGGCTGCTCCCTTACTGGGCCGGGACGGCGGGGTTTAGGGTGGCCAACGTAAAACACTCGCGGGAGCCCGGACGCACCGGGCTGAGAGGGAGGCTGGGCGGCCTCCGACCGTACGAACCTGATCCGGGTCATGCCGGCGAAGGGAGGGGCTGGACGCCCATGCGTTCTTCCGGAAACGGGAAGGGACACGACGTCCTCGTCATCGGGGGCGGGATCATCGGTCTGGTGACCGCCTGGCGGGCCGCGCAGCGCGGACTGGGCACCGCGGTCGCCGATCCCGAACCGGGCGGCGGGGCCGCCCGGGTGGCGGCCGGCATGCTGGCCGCCGTCACCGAACTCCACTACGGCGAGGAGCTGCTGCTCGGTCTCAACGTCGCCTCGGCCGCCCGCTATCCGGCCTTCGTGGCCGAGCTGGAGGAGGCGAGCGGGCGGGAGACCGGCTTTCGCACCTGCGGCACCCTGGCCGTCGCCCTGGACGCCGACGACCGCGCCCATCTGCGGGAGCTGCACGCCCTCCAGCAGCGGTCCGGGCTGATGTCCCAGTGGCTCACCGGCCGTGAGTGCCGCCGGCTGGAGCCGATGCTGGCGCCGGGAGTCCGGGGCGGCCTGCGGGTCGACGGCGACCACCAGATCGACCCCCGCCGGCTGGCCGCCGCCCTGCTGACCGCCTGCGAGCGGGCCGGGGTGACCTTCCACCGCGACCGGGTGGAGCGCCTGACGGTGCGGGGCGGCCGGGCCGCCGGGGCGGTGCTCGACGGGGGTACGGAACTGGCGGCCGACCAGGTCGTGCTCGCCGCGGGCAGCCTCAGCGGCCGGCTCCCGGGGCTGCCGGACCACGTCGTGCCGCCGGTCCGGCCGGTCAAGGGGCAGGTGCTCCGGCTGACCGTGCCCGCCCCGTACGCGCCCTTCCTCAGCCGGACGGTACGGGCCGTGGTCCGGGGCAGCCACGTCTACCTGGTCCCGCGCGAGAACGGCGAGCTGGTCGTCGGCGCCACCAGCGAGGAGCTGGGCTGGGACACCACCGTCACCGCGGGCGGCGTCTACGAACTGCTGCGGGACGCCCACGAGCTGGTCCCCGGCATCACCGAGCTGCCGCTCACCGAGGCCCTGGCCGGTCTGCGCCCCGCCTCCCCCGACAACGCCCCGCTGCTGGGCCCCACCGCCCTGCCCGGCCTGCACCTCGCCACCGGTCACCACCGCAACGGGGTGCTGCTCACCCCCGTCACCGGTGACGTCATGGCGGAGTTCCTCACCGGCGGCGAACCGCCCGAGCAGGCCCGCCCCTTCACCCCGCACCGATTCCCGTCCGCCGCCGCCCCCGTACGTCAGGAGCAGCCCGCATGACCGAGTCCGCATCCCGCCCCGGCTCCCCCGCCGGGCCCGGCACGTCCCCCGCCCCCTCCGCCGCCCTCTCCGTGTCCGTGAACGGCGAGGTCCGCGTCCTCGCCGCGGGCACCGCCCTGGACGCCCTGGTCGCCTCCCTCACCACCGCGGGCTCCGGCGTGGCCGCCGCCGTCAACGAGACCGTCGTGCCGCGGGGCCGGTGGTCCGCCGTCGTGCTGGCCGACGGCGACCGCGTCGAGATCCTGACCGCGGTCCAGGGGGGCTGACCGTGTCCGACGACCTCTTCGCCCTCGGCGGCACCGACTTCGGCTCCCGGCTGATCATGGGGACGGGCGGGGCGGCCGGCCTCGACGTGCTGGAACGTTCCCTGGTCGCCTCCGGCACCGAGCTGACCACCGTCGCGATGCGCCGCCTCGATCCGACCGTGCAGGGCTCGGTGCTCTCCGTCCTGGAGCGGCTCTCCATCCGCGTGCTGCCGAACACTGCGGGCTGCTTCACCGCGGGCGAGGCCGTGCTGACCGCCCGGCTGGCCCGCGAGGCGCTCGGCACCGACTGGATCAAGCTGGAGGTGGTGGCCGACGAGCGGACCCTGCTGCCCGACCCGATCGAGCTGCTGGACGCCGCGGAGATCCTGGTGGACGACGGCTTCACCGTGCTGCCGTACACCAACGACGACCCGGTGCTGGCGCGCAGGCTCCAGGACGTGGGCTGCGCGGCGGTCATGCCGCTGGGCTCCCCGATCGGATCCGGCCTCGGCATCCGCAATCCGCACAACTTCCGGCTGATCGTCGAGCAGGCCCGGGTGCCGGTGATCCTCGACGCCGGTGCCGGGACGGCCTCGGACGCGGCGCTCGCGATGGAGCTGGGCTGTGCGGCGGTGATGCTGGCGTCCGCGGTGACCCGGGCCCAGGAGCCCGAGCTGATGGCCGCGGCGATGCGGCACGCGGTGGCGGGCGGGCGCCTGGCGTACCGGGCGGGCCGGATCCCGCGCCGCCACTTCGCCGAGGCGTCGTCGCCGGTGGAGGGGCGCGCCCGGCTGGACCCGGAGCGCCCGGCCTTCTGAGCCGCCGGGGCGACCTGCGGTTCATGTCCCTGTCACGGCTCGGCTGCAGTACGGCTCCGGGTCCGCCCCGGCCCGTGAGCCGGGTCCGTGGCTGCTCGTAGACTCGCCTGCGTGGATACGACCCTCCAGGACCCTCTCGTCGGGCAGCTGCTCGACGGCCGCTACCGCGTCGATGCCCGCATCGCCGTGGGCGGCATGGCCACGGTCTACCGGGCCGTGGACACCCGGCTCGACCGGGTTCTCGCCCTCAAGGTGATGCATCCGGCGCTGGCGACCGACGCCACGTTCGTCGAGCGCTTCATCCGCGAGGCCAAGTCCGTGGCCCGCCTCGCGCACCCGAACGTGGTGGCCGTCTTCGACCAGGGCGCGCAGGGACAGTACGTCTACCTGGCGATGGAGTACGTGGCGGGCTGCACCCTGCGCGACGTGCTGCGCGACCGGGGCGCGCTGCAGCCGAGGGCCGCGCTGGACATCCTGGAGCCGGTCCTGGCCGCCCTCGGCGCCGCGCACCGGGCGGGTTTCGTGCACCGCGACATGAAGCCGGAGAACGTCCTGATAGGGGACGACGGCCGGGTCAAGGTCGCCGACTTCGGCCTCGTGCGGGCGGTGGGCTCCGTCACCAGCACCACCGGGTCCGTCCTGGGCACGGTCTCCTACCTCGCCCCCGAGCAGATAGAGCACGGCACGGCGGACACCCGTACCGACGTGTACGCCTGCGGCGTCGTCCTGTACGAGATGCTGACCGGTGCCAAGCCGCACGGCGGGGAGACCCCCGCCCAGGTCATCTACCAGCACCTCAACGAGGACGTCCCGCCGCCTTCGGCCGTCGTCCCCGGGCTCCCGGAGGAGCTCGACGGGCTGGTGGCCGCCGCGACCGCCCGCGACCCCGAGGCCCGCCCGTTCGACGCGGTGGCCCTGCTCGCCCGGACCCGCGAGGCGCGCGCCGGCCTCACCGACGCCCAGCTGGACGCCGTACCGCCGCAGGCCACCGCCGAGTCGCACGACGCCACCGAGGACCGCACCAGCGTGATCCCGCGGCTGCTCCCGGCCGACCAGGGCGTCTCGCACCACACCAGCCGGCTGGAGATGCCCCCGCCGGAGCCCGCGCGGCCCGCGGCTCCGGCACGGCGCCGCGGTGTGCCGCCGCGCTCCGTCCTCGTCGCGGTCGTCGCCGTGCTGCTGGCGCTGGGCATCGGCACCGGCGTCTGGTACATCAACTCGGGGCAGTTCACCCGGGTCCCCGCGCTGCTCGGCCAGACCCAGAAGAACGCCGAGAAGCGGCTCGCGGAGACCGGTCTCGAGGTCAAGACCGTCGAACGGGAATACAGCGACACCGTGGAGCGCGGCAAGGTCATCAGCAGCGAACCCGAGCCCGGCGACCGCGTCAGGGGCAACGCCTCGGTGACCCTCGTCGTCTCGCGGGGGCCGGAGATCGTGAAGGTCCCCGAGCTCCGGGGCCTCTCCCTGGCCGACGCCAGGAAGGAACTGAAGAAGGTCGGCCTGGTGTCGGGCATGGTCACCAAGGAGTTCAGCGAGGACATCGTGCGGGGCGACGTGATCCGCACGGACCCCGGCGCGAACACCGGGCGCCACCCGGACTCGGCGGTCGCCCTCGTCGTCAGCAAGGGCGCCCCGGTCGACGTCCCCGACGTCACCGGGCTGTCCGTCGAGGACGCCACCGCGGCCCTGGAGGAGGAGGGCCTGAAGGCCGAGGTGCTCCCCGACCGGGTGAACTCCCCCGAGGTCGCGGGCGACATCGCCCGCCAGTCGCCGGGCCAGGGCTCGGAGGCGGCCGAGGGCGACACCATCAAGCTCACGGTCTCGAAGGGCCCCCGGATGATCGACGTCCCGGACGTCACCGGGAAGGACGTCGACGAGGCCACGGCCGAACTGGAGGACGCGGGCTTCGAGGTCAAGGTCGACCGCCCGTTCCTCTCGTTCAGCGACACCATCGCGAGCCAGTCCGTCGACGGGGGCGACCAGGCCCCCGAGGGCAGCACCATCACCATCAAGACCAAGGGACTCTGAGATTCACATGCGCAACCCGGTCGGCGGCCATGTTCCGGTGGCCGGCGGCCTCGCCAAGGTCGGCCTCCCCTACGCCCGGGAGATGGAGGCGGAGGCCGTCCAGGTCTTCGTCGCCAACCCGCGCGGCTGGGCGACCCCCGTCGGCGACCCGGTCCAGGACGAACGGTTCCGGGAGGAGTGCGCCGCGCGGTCCGTACCGGCGTACGTCCATGCCCCGTACCTGATCAACTTCGGGTCGCACACGGAGGCGACGGTCGAGAAGTCCGTCCTGTCGCTGCGCCACTCGCTGCGCCGGGCGCGGGAGATCGGCGCCCTGGGCGTCGTGGTGCACACCGGGTCGGCGACCGGCGGCCGGCCGCGCGAGCAGGCCCTGGCCCAGGTCCGTACCCACATGCGACCGCTGCTGGACGAGCTGACGCACGACGACGACCCGTACCTGCTGCTGGAGTCGACCGCCGGGCAGGGGTTCTCGCTCTGCTCCCGGACCTGGGACTTCGGGCCGTACTTCGAGGCGCTCGACGCCCACCCCCGGCTCGGCGTCTGCCTCGACACCTGTCACATCTACGCGGCGGGCCACGACCTGGCGGGTCCCGCGGGCATGCGGCAGACCCTGGACCTGCTGGTGGAGACGGTCGGCGAAGGACGGCTGAAACTGATCCACGCCAACGACTCCAAGGACGTGGTCGGGGCCCACAAGGACCGGCACGAGAACATCGGCTCCGGCCACATCGGCGAGGAGCCCTTCCGCGAGCTGTTCCGCCACCCGGCGACCGCCGGTGTGCCCCTGATCATCGAGACACCCGGCGGCAAGGAGGGCCACGCGGCGGACGTGGCCCGGCTGAAGGGACTGCGCGACACCGACTGAGCAGGTCCTCCCGGGTCACGGACCCGACCCGCGACCGCCGGGCCGGAGCGCGACCGCCGGGTCAGAGCTCGGGGCCGTCGGTCCGCTCGGGCCGCCGGGTCAGAGCTCGGGGCCGTCCCCGGGCTCCTCCTGGTAGGAGTACCGCTGCTCGCGCCAGGGGTCACCGATGTTGTGGTAGCCGCGCTCCTCCCAGAAGCCGCGGCGGTCGGCCGTCATGTACTCGACGCCCCGGACCCACTTGGGCCCCTTCCAGGCGTAGAGGTGCGGCACGACGAGGCGGAGCGGGAAACCGTGCTCCGCGGTGAGCAGTTCTCCGCCTTTGTGGGTGGCGAAAAGTGTTCGGTCCGAGGCGAAGTCGGCGAGCCTCAGGTTCGAGCTGAAGCCGTACTCGGCCCACACCATCACATGGGTGACGTTCGGTGCCGGCGGCGCGAGTTCCAGGATCGTACGGGCCGGGACCCCGCCCCATTCGGCGCCCAGCATGCTGAATTTGGTGACGCAGTGCAGGTCGGCGACGACCGAGGCGAACGGCAGCTCCGAGAACTCCTGATGGTTCCAGCAGTGCTTCTCGCCGTCCGCCGTGGCCCCGAAGACCCGGAACTCCCAGCGCTCGGGCCGGAACTTGGGAACGGGCCCGTAATGGGTGACCGGCCAGCCTCGCTGGAGTCGTTGTCCCGGCGGAAGCTCGGACTGCTCTGACGCGCGGTGTTCCCGGCTTTCCGGCTGACCCATGCCTCCATGGTGACAGACAGGCAGGGGTGGTCCCGACCAAGGAGGGGGCGATTCAGACAACTCATAGTAAGTCTGCACTTACTGGACGGTTACGGGACGCAATGCGAAGATGCGGCCAACTTGCCCGTTTTCACCGGTTGGAAGGAGCCTCTGCGATGCAGGGCGACCCCGAGGTCCTCGAGTTCCTGAACGAGCAGCTGACCGCAGAGCTGACCGCCATCAATCAGTACTTCCTGCACGCGAAGATGCAGGACAACTTCGGCTGGACGAAGCTCGCGAAGTACACCCGCTCGGAGTCGTTCGACGAGATGAAGCATGCGGAGATCCTCACGGACCGCATCCTCTTCCTCGACGGGCTGCCCAACTACCAGCGACTGTTCCACGTGCGGGTGGGTCAGACCGTCACCGAGATGTTCCAGGCCGACCGCCAGGTCGAGGTGGAGGCGATCGACCGCCTCAAGCGCGGCATCGAGCTGATGCGCACCAAGGGCGACATCACGTCGGCGAACATCTTCGAGTCGATCCTGGAGGACGAGGAGCACCACATCGACTATCTCGACACCCAGCTGGAGCTGGTCGAGAAGCTCGGTGAGCCGCTGTACATCGCCCAGCTGATCGAGCAGCCGGACAGCTGATCCGGACCGGCGGGTCAGGCCGCTTCGGGGAGCCGGATGCCGGGCTCGACGCCGGGCGCCGCGCCCGGTACGGCGCCGGGGGCGACGGTCCGGTCGTCGGCCCCCGGGTTGGTGGCCGGGGCGTCCTCACCGGCGGTGCCGGACACCCGGTTCCGGGCCGGTGCCTCGCGCCGCGGGCAGCTGCCCCGGCCCAGCATCGCCTGGATGGCGCGGACGCAGCCGCCGCAGTCGGTGCCCGCCTTGCAGGCGGAGGCTATCTGCCGGGGCGTGCAGGCTCCGGCCTCCGCGTGCTCCTTGACCTGCTTCTCCGTGATGCCGAAGCACGAGCAGACGTACACGCGGTTCACCTCCCGGCGGGATCGGTCGTTCGCCGCCTCCCCGTTGAATGGTGAGGCGAACCTAACCTTACCTGGCGCGAGAAGGCGTTGAAAGCCTCCGAACGGCCCGTGGGGCACGGATCACATCGATCCGTGCCCCACAGTCATACGCGTGCCACCTGCGGTGATGCCTACTGGTCCCGGTACATCTCGGCGACCAGGAACGCCAGGTCGAGGGACTGGCTGCGGTTGAGCCGCGGGTCGCAGGCCGTCTCGTAGCGCTGGTGCAGGTCGTCCACGAGGATCTCGTGTCCGCCGCCGACGCACTCGGTGACGTCGTCGCCGGTGAGCTCGACGTGGATGCCGCCCGGGTGGGTGCCGAGGGCCTTGTGGACCTCGAAGAAGCCCTTGACCTCGTCCAGGACGTCGTCGAAGCGACGGGTCTTGTGGCCGGAGGCGGCCTCGAAGGTGTTGCCGTGCATCGGGTCGGTCACCCAGGCCACGGTGGCGCCGGACGCGGTGACCTTCTCGACCAGGGCCGGGAGCTTGTCGCGGACCTTGTCGGCGCCCATGCGGACGATGAAGGTCAGCCGGCCGGGCTCGCGCTCGGGGTCGAGGCGTTCGACGTAGCCGAGCGCCTCGTCGACGGTGGTCGTCGGGCCGAGCTTGATGCCGATGGGGTTGCGGATCCTCGAGGCGAACTCGATGTGCGCGCCGTCCATCTGGCGGGTGCGCTCACCGATCCAGATCATGTGGCCGGAGGTGTCGTACAGCTCGCCGGTGCGCGAGTCGGTGCGCGTCAGCGCCGACTCGTAGTCCAGCAGCAGGCCCTCGTGCGAGGCGAAGAACTCGACCGCCTTGAACTCGGCCGGGTCCGTGCCGCACGCCTTCATGAAGTTCAGCGCGTTGTCGATCTCGCGGGCGAGCGCCTCGTAGCGCTGGCCGGACGGGGACGACTTCACGAAGTCCTGGTTCCAGGCGTGCACCTGGCGCAGGTCGGCGTAACCACCGGTGGTGAAGGCGCGGACCAGGTTCAGCGTGGACGCGGAGGCGTGGTACATCCGCTTCAGGCGCTCCGGGTCCGGGACCCGGGCCTCCTCGGTGAAGGCGAAGCCGTTGACGGAGTCGCCGCGGTAGGTCGGCAGGGTGACGCCGTCGCGGGTCTCGGTCGACTTGGAGCGCGGCTTGGAGTACTGCCCGGCGATCCGGCCCACCTTCACCACGGGCACGGAGGCCGCGTAGGTCAGGACGGCACTCATCTGGAGCAGCGTCTTCAATTTGGCCCGGATGTGGTCGGCCGACACGGCGTCGAAGGCCTCGGCGCAGTCGCCGCCCTGCAACAGGAACGCCTCGCCCTTGGCGACGGCTCCCATGCGGGCGCGCAGCTGATCGCATTCGCCCGCGAAGACGAGCGGCGGATACGACGCGAGGTCCGCGATCACATCGCGCAGAGCCTCGGCATCGGGGTACTCGGGCTGCTGCGCCGCGGGAAGGTCTCGCCAGGTGTTGCCACCGGCGACGGAGGTATTGGCGTTCACGGTCACGTCCCCAACACTACGGGGTCCGGCCGGGCGTCCATCCGAAAGCTCAATGGGTGAGACACGCGCGTCCCGACGGCGCCGGCGTCCGCTAGGGTTCGGGACATGTTCGCGCAGAAGAACCAGAACTGGTGGTGGACCGCTCATCCGGCGGCCCACTGATCGATCGCGCGACAGACCACGCGAAGGCCGCCCGAGGGGCGGCCTTTCCCCGTTCATGGGGAGCCGTTCCTCCGACCGGAAGGAACGACCCGTGAACAATCCGCTGCACCCTCGCACCGCCACCGTCGTCGAACGGCTCCTGGGCGACGACTGCCCGCCGTTCGCGCTGCTGCGCAGGCGCACCCCCGGCCACGACCACGACGTCGTCGACGTACTGATCGGCCGGGTGCACGAGGCCGCCCGGCTCGCCGACATCCCGGTCGGCGCACTGCCCTCGCTGGCCCTGGTGCCGTTCCGGCAGATCGCCGAGCGCGGCTTCGACGTGCGCGACGACGGGACACCGCTGTCCGTGCTGGTCGCGGACGAGGCGTACGAGCTGCCGCTCGCGGAGGTGCTGGACCACCTGCCGGTGAAGGACGTGCGCGTCGAGGGCGGCGCCTTCGACATCGGGGACGAGGAGTACGCCGGGATCGTCCGGCGGGTCGTCGAGGACGAGATCGGCCGGGGCGAGGGGGCGAACTTCGTCATCCGGCGGACCTTCCGGGGCGAGATCCCCGGCTTCGGCCGGACCGACGCGCTGGCCCTGTTCCGGCGGTTGCTGGCCGGTGAGCGGGGCGCGTACTGGACCTTCGTCGTGCACACGGGCGGCAGTGGGACCGAAGGGGCCTCCGCGTCGGGGCGGGTGCTGGTCGGGGCCAGTCCCGAGGTCCATGTGCGGATGTCCGGCGGGACCGTCGTGATGAACCCGATCAGCGGAACGTACCGCTATCCCGCCGAGGGGCCGACGACCGGGAGCCTGCTGTCCTTCCTCGCCGACCGCAAGGAGACCGAGGAACTCTCCATGGTGGTCGACGAGGAACTGAAGATGATGTGCACCGTCGGCGACATGGGCGGGGTGGTGGTCGGGCCGCGGCTCAAGGAGATGGCCCATCTGGCGCACACCGAGTACGAGCTGCGCGGACGCTCCTCGCTGGACGTGCGGGAGGTGCTGCGGGAGACGATGTTCGCGGCGACGGTCACCGGCTCCCCGGTGCAGAACGCCTGCCGGGTCATCGAGCGGTACGAGGCCGGCGGGCGCGGCTACTACGCGGGGGCCCTGGCCCTGCTGCGGCAGGAGCCGGACGGGACGCAGACCCTGGACTCGCCGATCCTGATCCGCACCGCCGACATCTCGGCCGACGGGCGGCTGCGGGTGCCGGTCGGGGCGACGCTCGTACGGCATTCCGACCCGGACGGCGAGGTCGCCGAGACCCACGCGAAGGCGGCCGGGGTGCTCACCGCGCTCGGGGTGCGGCCCGGCCGGCCGCGGGACGAGGAGGCCCGGCCCCGGCTGGCGGGCGACCCGCGGGTGAGGGCCGCCCTGGACGCCCGGCGGGACGGCCTCGCGCCGTTCTGGCTGCGGATGCAGGAGCGCGCCCACGAGCTGTCGGGCCGGGCGCTGGTGATCGACGGGGAGGACACCTTCACCGCGATGCTGGCGCACCTGCTGCGTTCCTCGGGGCTGGACGTGTCGGTGCGCCGCTACGACGAGCCGGGGCTGCGCGAGCTGGTGCGGGCCCACGAGGGGCCCGTCGTGCTGGGCCCGGGGCCGGGTGACCCGGGCGACGCCGCCGATCCGAAGATGCGGCTGCTGCGCGGCCTCGCCGCGGAGCTGCTCCGGGAGCACCGGCACGGTCTGCTGGGGGTCTGCCTCGGCCATGAGCTGATCGCGGCGGAGCTGGGGCTGGACATCGTCCGCAAGACCGTGCCGTACCAGGGCGCGCAGACCCGGATCGACCTGTTCGGGCGGCCGGAGACGGTCGGCTTCTACAACAGCTTCACCGCGCGCTGCGACGGGGACGCGGAGTCCGAGCTGGCAGCGCACTCCATCGAGGCGAGCGTGGACGGGGCCACCGGTGAGCTGCACGCGCTGCGCGGGCCGGGCTTCGCCTCGGTGCAGTTCCACCCGGAGTCGGTGCTGACGCTGCGCGGCTCGGCGATCGTGACGGAGCTGCTGGCGGGGCTGCCGGTGGCCGGTTGAAGGACCGAGGGGCCAAAGGAAGCGGGCGGGCCCCGGCACGGTACGGGGCCCGTTCCCGAGGACCGGCCCGGACGTCCGGGCCGGGGCTCAGTCCTTCGGGAGCGCCGGGACGAGGACGTTCTCGCTGCGGCGGCCGGCCAGGTAGTCGGCGACGTTGCGCACCGTGGCGTCGATGATCTGCTCCACGGCGTCCCGGGTGTAGTACGCCTGGTGCGAGGTCACGATGACGTTCGGGAAGGTGACGAGCCGGGCGAGGGCGTCGTCGTCGATGCCCTCCAGGGACTTGTCGAGGAAGAAGAGCCCGGCCTCCGCCTCGTACACGTCCAGTCCGACGCCCAGGAAGCGGCCCGCGCGCAGTTCGGCGATCAGGGCCGTGGTGTCGATGAGTCCGCCGCGGCTGGAGTTGATCAGGATCGCGTCGTCCTTCATCCGTGCCAGGGCCCGCGCGCCGATGATGTGGTGGGTCGCGGGCAGCAGCGGGACATGCAGGCTGACCAGGTCGGACTCGGCGAGCAGCCGTTCCTTGTCCACGTACCTCATGCCGAGCTCGACGCAGGCGGGGTTCTCGGCGACGTCCCAGCCGAGCAGTTCCATGCCGAAGCCGTGGGCGATACGGGTGAACGCCTCGCCGATCCTGCCGGTGCCGATCACCCCCGCGGTGCGGCCGTGCAGATCGCGGCCGAGGAGGCCGTCGAGCCGGAAGTCGAAGTCGCGGGTGCGGCCCGCGGCCCGTACGACGCGGCGGTTGACGGCCATCGCGAGGGTCCAGGCGAACTCGGCGACCGAGTACGGCGAGTAGGAGGAGACCCGGGCGACCCGCAGGGCGAGCCGCTCGGCCACGTCGAGATCGATGTTGTTGAAGCCGGTGGAGCGCTGGGCGATCATCTGCGTGCCCCCGGCCGCGAGGGTCTGCAGCACACCACTGCCCAGGTCGGCGTTGACGCTGGTGGAGATGATCTCGTGGCCCGCCGCGATGGGGGCGGTGTCCCTGTTCAGGAAGACATCCAGGCAGCGGACCTCGTGCCGACCCGCGAACGCCTTCTCGATCAGCGGCTTCTCGTCGGACTGCACGCCGAAGGCCAGGATTTCCACGACTTCTCCCGTTCACCGCGCGGAGCTGGGGCATGGTCCGGCCCCCCGGCACCGGCCCTCGCGAATATACGGCCCGGGCCCCCGGTGCGCCGCCCGGCCGACGGCCCCGGCCGGCGCTCAGGCGTCGTCGAGGCCGCGCTCGATCGCGTACCGCACCAGCTCCACCCGGTTGTGCAGCTGGAGCTTGCCCAGGGTGTTCTGGACGTGGTTCTGCACGGTGCGGTGCGAGATGACCAGGCGCTCGGCGATCTGCTTGTACGAGAGTCCCTTGGCGACCAGCCGCAGCACCTCGGTCTCGCGCTCGGTGAGCTGCGGGGCCTTGGGTTCGTCGGACGCGGCGGGCGCGGGGTCGGAGGCGAGCCTGCGGTACTCGCCGAGGACCAGCCCGGCCAGGCCGGGGGTGAAGACGGGGTCGCCGACGGCAGTGGACCGCACGGCCTCGGTCAGCTCCTGCGTACTGGCCGACTTGAGCAGGTAGCCGGTGGCGCCGGACTTGACCGCCTCCAGGACGTCGGCGTGCTCGCCGCTGGCGGAGAGCACCAGCACCCGCAGCCCGGGGTTGGAGCCGACCAGCTCCTTGCAGACCTGGACGCCGGGCATGCCGGGCAGGTTGAGGTCGAGCACGAGGACGTCGGGCGCCGCGGCCCTCGCCCTGCGGACGGCCTGCGGTCCGTCACCGGCGGTGGCCACCACGTCGAAGCCCGACTCCGAGAGGTCGCGGGCGACCGCGTCGCGCCACATCGGGTGGTCGTCGACCACCATGACCTTGATGGGCCGTTCCTCCGTGCCCCGGGTGTTCTCCGTGCTCATCCTGCTGATCCCGCCTTCCCCCGTGAAACCTTCGGTACCTTCAACTCGACCTCGGTGCCCTGGCCGGGCACCGAAATCAACTCCGCCGTGCCGCCCAGGTCACGCAGTCTCCCCCGGATCGACAGGGCGACCCCCATCCGCCCCTCCCCCTCGGCCTGGGCGAGCCGCCCCTCCGGGATTCCGGGGCCGTCGTCCCGGACCGTGACGATCACCTCGTCCGGCCAGTCCTCGACGAGGATCCACGCCTGGGCATTCTCCCCCGCGTGGACCCTGACGTTGTCCAGCGCGGCACCGACGGCGGCCGCCAGCTCCTTCGCGGCGGCGGGTGCGAGCAGCACCGGGGCGCCGGGCTCCGCGAAGCTGACCCGGGAGCCCGCGTGCGGGGCGAGCAGGGAGCGCAGATCGCAGTCGGCCCGGTCGGACGACTCGTCGTCGACCTCGATGCTGCGGACGACCGCGCCCTCGGCGGCGTCCTCGGAGACCCGGGTGGTGGGGACGAGTCCGCTGGAGACCAGGGTGCGCAGGGCCACCTCCTGTTCCCCGGCCATCCGGCCCAGTTCGGCGGCCTCCCCGCCGAGCGCGGTGCCGCGGCGCTGGACCATCGCGAGGACCTGGAGCACGCTGTCGTGGATGTCCCGGGCCAGGCGTTCCCGCTCGCGGGTGGCCGCCTCGATCTCCAGGGCGCGGGCGAGGGTGCGCTCACTGGCCCTGGCGACCTCGACGACGTAGCCGATGGCGACGGAGGCGACCCAGACCAGCAGGACGTTGTGGAAGGTGTCCCGGCTCGGATTGCCGCGCTCGACGATGTTGACGACGGCCACGAAGGTGGAGGCGAAGGCCGCCCACCGCCAGCCGCCCTTGATCGCGAAGGCCAGTACGGAGCCCGCGGTCCAGATGGACGGCAGCGTCGGGCCGTCCATGGACCGGGCCTCGACGTTGGCGAGGGGGGTGAGGAGTATGCCGGTGAGCGCGATCGCCAGGTCGGTGCCGAGGAAGCGCTTGGTGCAGGCGACGGCGCCCGAGACCTTCGGGAGGGTGGCGAGCGTCCAGACCACCATCACCGCCAGAAAGGCGAAGGCCACCCACGGCCGTTCGTACTTGTCCCGGCCGTAGACGGAGAGCAGCACCGCGTACAGCATCGTCAGGACGCGGTACCCGGTCAGCGCGCGCCACAGCGGCTGCTCGACCGACATCCGTACGACCCGCTCGCGCCTGGCCATGATCCCCACCCCCCGGACGGAAACGACGCGCGGACGCGCCGTACCGTTCCGTCACCCTCGCGTGCCGGGCTCTCCGCCCGCGTTCTTCTCCGCCTCGGCCTTCTTCTCCACCTCGGCCCGGTGCTTGGCCTCGTCCGCGATCTGCCGCTTGGCCGCCGTCGCGTAGATGTCGACGTACTCCTGGCCGGAGAGCTTCATGATCTCGTACATCACCTCGTCGGTGACCGAGCGCAGGATGAAGCGGTCCCCGTCCATGCCGTGGTAGCGGCTGAAGTCGAGCGGCTTGCCGATCCTGATGCCCGGGCGCATCAGCTTGGGCATCACCTGGCCGGGCGGCTGGATCTTCTCCGTGTCGATCATCGCGACGGGGATGACGGGCGCCCCGGTGGCCAGTGCCACCCGGGCCAGTCCGCCGGGTTTGCCGCGGTAGAGGCGGCCGTCGGGCGAGCGGGTGCCCTCGGGGTAGATGCCGAAGAGGCCGCCGCTCTCGACGACCGCGATGCCCGCCTTGATGGCCGCCTCGCCCGCGCCGCGGGCTCCCGAGCGGTCCACCGGGAGCTGGCCGACGCCCTTGAAGAAGGCGGCGGTGAGCTTGCCCTTCACGCCGGAACCGGTGAAGTACTCGGACTTGGCGATGAAGGTGACCTTGCGGTCCAGGACGGCCGGCAGGAAGAACGAGTCGGAGAACGACAGGTGGTTGCTCGCGAGGATCGCCGGTCCCTGCGCGGGGATGTTCTCCAGGCCCTCCACCCATGGCCGGAAGGCGAGCTTCAGGCCCCCGCCGATGGAGAACTTCATTGCGCCGTAGATCAACTCGGGTGCCTCCTGTGTGCTGTCCGACAGACCTTAACCCGTGCGGGCGCTTGCGCTCCCGCCCGGCACGGGGCCGACGCCGCGGCCGGGGCCGCGACGGCCCTGGTCGGTGTCGGCCCGGTCGCGTACGGTGAAGTGGCGGCCGAGGCCGTAATCCTTCCGCACACCCCTTCTTCGCTCCTTCCGCGAGCCTCACGAACAGGAGACCTTGGTGCCGGTCCTTCCCGGAGCCGAGCCGTTCCGCCACGACGGCGGAGAGGTCGGCGTCCTCCTCTGCCACGGATTCACCGGCTCCCCGCAGTCGCTGCGCCCCTGGGCGGAATACCTGGCGGAGCGCGGGCTGACCGTCTCGTTGCCGCTGCTGCCCGGACACGGCACCCGCTGGCAGGACATGCAGCTCACCGGCTGGCAGGACTGGTACGCGGAGGTGGACCGGGAGCTGCGGGGCCTGCTGGAGCGGTGCGAGCGGGTCTTCGTCTTCGGGCTGTCCATGGGCGGCGCGCTGGCGCTGCGGCTGGCCGCGAAGCACGGGGACGCGATCAGTGGTCTGGTGCTGGTGAATCCGGCGAACAAGGTGCACGGCCTGGCCGCGTACGCGCTGCCGGTCGCCCGTCATCTGGTGCGGACCACGAAGGGGCTGGCCAGCGACATCGCCCTGGAGGGCTCCGACGAGGTGGGGTACGACCGGGTGCCGCTGCACGCGGCGCACTCGGTGCGGAGGTTCTTCCGCCTGGTCGACGCCGAACTGCCCCAGGTCACCCAGCCGATCGTGCTGCTGCACAGTCCGCAGGACCATGTGGTCCCGCCCGCCGACTCGGCCCGCATCCTCGGCCGGGTGTCGTCGACGGACGTCGAGGAGATCCTGCTGGAACAGAGCTACCACGTGGCGACGTTGGACCACGACGCGGAGCGGATCTTCGAGGAGAGCCATCGGTTCATCGGCCGCCTCGCCCCGAGCGTCGGACAGAAGGGGAGCACGTCAGGTGGCTGAGCACGACGCGGAGCGCGCGGGCGGCGAGGAGGAGCGCGAGCCCCTCCCCGCGGAGGGACGCAAGCACCTTCCCGCGGAGGGGCGCGATTCCCTGCCCGCGGAGGGGGCCGCCGTGCCCGACGACGGTACGGGCCCGCAGGACGCCCCGGTCCAGAAGGCACCCCCGGTGTCCGGGGGCGACCGGCCCGGCCCGGGGCTCGACGAGGACGCCGCGTGGCAGGCGATCGTCGCGGGGTACGGCGAGGAGCCGCCGGACCCGCCGGGTGCCAAGCCGTTCAGGTCGATCGAGGACCTCGCGCTGCTGGAGGACGAGGGCCGGTCGGAGGTGCTCGACCCGGACAAGGGGCTGGGGAAGAAGTCCCCGAAGCCGCCGGAGCGGCCGCTCGGCAGTTCGGTGGTGTTCGCCCCCGGGGTCGGTGTCGGCGGTCCCCGCGACTACGAGGTGGCGGAGCCGAAGGACGACGACCTCGACGAGGGCGACGAGGGGCATTTCGTCCCGCCGGAGCCGCCGCCGCTGCCGGAGGCCGACGTCACGGCGAAGTTCGCCTGGCTCGCGGTGGTCGGCGGCCCGGTGCTGATGCTGGTCGCGATCCTGCTGCAGTGGGAGATGACCTGGTGGCTCACGACGATCTGCGTCGGCGGCTTCCTGGGCGGTTTCGTCACGCTGGTGGCTCGCATGGAGGACGACGACGAGGAGGACGACGACCCCGGGCGCGGGGCGGTCGTCTGATCCGGAGCGGGCCCCGGGGGAACCCGGTGGCCCGCGGCGCCGCCGGGCTCTCAGCGGCCCGGCGCGCGGGGCGGTACGAGGACGGTCGCCGGGACCCGTAGCGCCGCCAGTACCGGCAGGTGGTCCGTGGCCGCCCGCAGGTCCGCCCCGGTGACCCCGGGCAGCCCGGCCGGGACGCCGCAGCCGAGCACCTCGATCCCCCCGGTCGCGAAGATCGCGTCGATGCGCTTGCGCGGCCCGTCCGCCGGGGAGGTGTTCTCCTCCCCCCACGGCCGGACCGCCCGGCAGTCCTGGAGCCGCCCGGCCAGCCGCCGGAACGCCGGGCCGGTCGGTACGTCGTTGAGGTCGCCGGCCGCGACGGCGTGTTCGACGCCCATCGTCTCCAGCCGTTCCAGCAGCAGCTCCGCCTGGGTCAGGCGTTCGTCGCGCTGGAGGCTCAGATGGAAGCTCAGCAGGCCGATCCGGGTGCCCGCGATCCGTACCACCGACGTGGCGAAGCCCCTGCGGTGCAGTCCGGGGGTGAGCGGCAGCAGGACGTCCTCCGTCCGCTCCACCGAGGCGCGCAGCGAGCACAGCAGCAGCGGTCCGGCCGCCGTGGCACCGCCGCCGAGCACGACCAGACCGGTGCGGGCCGCGAGCCAGGCGGCGCGCTTGCGCCAGCGGAAGAAGCGCGGCGCCTCCTGGACGAGGACGAGGTCGGGGGCGCAGGCGGTGATGACTCGGGCCAGTGCCTCGCAGTCGTCGCGCATCGACCGGATGTTGTAGGAGAGCACCCTGATGACGGCCGAACCATCCGGCTCGGTACGGGAGTCGGGCAGTGGCGTCAGGACCATGTGTCCCACGATACGACGGACGCCCGCCGCTCCCCCAGGGGCGCGACGGGCGTCCGGCCGAAGGCCACCCGACGGGCTCTCAGCCCTGACGGGCGAGGTCCGCCGCACCCACCAGGCCTGCCTCGCCGCCCAGTTGGGCCGCGAGCACCTGGGCGTGCGGACGCCACTGGCCGCCGATCAGCCAGCGCCGGAACGACTTACGGATCGGGTCGAGGACGAGTTCGCCCTCGTCCGACACGCCGCCGCCGACGATGAAGGCGGACGGGTCGAAGAGCGAGGCGAGGTCGGCGAGTCCGGCACCGGCCCAGCGGGCCAGCTCCCGGAACGAGTCGATCGCGACCGGGTCGCCCTGCCGGGCGGCCTGGCTGATGTGCTTGCCCTCGATGCCGTCCACCGTGCCGTCACCGAGCGACAGCAGGACGGTGGCGTTCTCCGGGGTGGCGTTGGCGCGCTGCCTGGCGTACCGGACCAGGGCGCGCCCGGAGGCGTACTGCTCCCAGCAGCCCTGGCTGCCGCAGCCGCAGAGCAGACCGTCCGGGACGACCCGGATGTGGCCGAACTCCGCCGCCACGCCGAAGCGTCCGCGGCGCAGTTTGTTGCCGATGATGATGCCGCCGCCGAGGCCGGTGCCGAGCGTGATGCAGATGACGTCGTCGTGGCCCTGTCCGGCACCGAAGCGGTATTCGCCCCAGGCGGCGGCGTTGGCGTCGTTCTCGACGACGACGGGGAGGCCGACGCGCTGTTCGACCTTGTCCTTCAGCGGTTCGTGGCGCCAGTTGATGTTCGGGGCGAACAGCACGGTGGCACGCTTGTCGTCGACGTATCCGGCGGCCCCGATGCCGACGGCCTCGATGCTGCGTCCCTCGCTCGCGCCGGACACGGCCGTCGCGATCGCGTCCACGATGCCTTCGGCGGTCGGCGGGGTCGGCACCTTGTGCGTGGAGAGGATGCGGCCCTCTTCGTCGACCACGCCGGCCGCGATCTTCGTGCCGCCGATGTCGACGCCGATGGTGAGTCCCATGAATCCCTCAGTTCCGGTCGAGCCCCGCTGTGGCCAACCGTACCCGAGCCGGACCCCCGGTCCTTTCGCCGCCGGTCAGTCCAGGTCGATGTGTTCGCCCGCGGCGGGGGGCTCGTCACGGGGGTCGGTGGGGTCGCCGGCCTGCTTCCGCGTGCCCTCGGGGTCCCCGGCCTCCCGGGTCCAGCGGCGTTCCTGGCCCTCGACGGCGGAGCGGTAGGCGGCGAGGAGTTCCCCGCCGGCCGCCGCGATGTGGTCGAAGACCTCGGGGTTGCGTTCGATGACGGGTCCGACGGCGGACTTCGCCTGCTTGATGATCTGCTGCACGGTGCCCTGGGCCGCCGCGCCGAGCAGCGGCGTCTGGAGGGACGAGACCTTGTCGGCCACGGCGTCGACCAGCTTGCGCAGCTCCTCGGCGGCGGAGCCGGGCGGCGGTCCCTGCCGCTCGCGGCGGCGGGCCTTCTCCGCCTCCAGGTCCTCGGCGCAGGCCCTGGCCCACGCGTCGTCGTCGACGGGACGATCGGTGGCTTCGCTCATGGCGGACTCCTGCGACGGGGTGTGCCCGCGACACGGTGTGCCGGCGGCCCGGCGTACGGGGCACGTACTACCGACGTTACCCGAACCGCGACCCGCCGTTCAGGGGGTCCGGCGACGGCTGCCGCGCCACCTGCTGCCGGGCACTCTCAGTCCGTGCGGGGCCACAGGCCGGGGTCCGGCGTGAACCGGACCCGGAGCACCCCGTCGGTGAGGGCGGCGCCGGAGACGGTGCAGCGGCGCAGCCCGGACTCCAGGGGGACGATCCGGTGGAACGGGCCCACGGTGAGCAGCAGTTCGCCGCCCCGGCGGACCAGCTGGAGGTCCTCCTTGACGGCGCCCGGCAGCGGCAGGCACCAGACGAGGACCGGGTCGCCGTCGGCGGAGCGCGGGGCGGGCACGATCCGGCCGCCGGACCGTGCTCCGTCGAAGCCCTCGGGGGCGTCCGGGTCCTCGGTCCACCAGGGGTCGTCGGCCCGTCCGGGGTCCTGTCCGTCCAGCCGTCCGGCGAGTCCGCCGTCCGCGTCGGGGGCGGTGTCCAGGAGGGCCAGGTCGTCGGGGCCGCGCGGGTCGCGGCCGAGGTGGGGCACCTCGCACAGGGCGGTGTCGGGTGCCCACTGCTCGTACCAGTGGTCGACGGTCTTCTCCTGCTGCGCGGCCAGCGCCGCGAACCAGGGGTCGGCGGAGTGCCGGGGCAGCGTCCGGTTCACGGCGAGGGTGTCGACGCGCAGTCCGTGCAGGGCGAGGCCGGTGCGGGCGGTGCGCAGGGCCTCCTCGGCCGCGGGTCCGGGCTCCGCGACCAGCCGGACGGTGGTGGTGCGGTCCTCGATCAGGGCCTGGACGGCGGCCAGCTCGGCGTCCTTGCGGGCGGCGGCCTCGTACAGCCACTGGGCGGGCATGGGGACGCCGGCGAGCTGGGCGAGCATCGGGCGCAGGGCGCGGGCGGCCTGGCGTTCGGGGGGCAGCAGCCGGCGCAGGTAGCGGCGCAGCTGTTCGGGGAGGGCGAGCACGGCGAGCGCCTCGCGCAGCGGCGGCAGGTCGACGACGAGGAGTTCGTGTCCCGCGCGGGACCAGTCGCCCTCGGCGGCCCGGCGCAGGGTGTGCAGCAGGGCGAGCTGGGTGCTGCCGGGCAGTTCGGTGAGCTCCTCGCCGTCCAGCCGGTTCCCGCCGAGCAGGTCGAGCACGCCGGAGGCCCGGTCCTGGAGGGCGAGGAGTTCGTCGCGGAAGTGCTCGCCGGAGTCGATCCGGGCCGACCACAGCTTGTCGGCGACCTCGACCGGCTCGGTGTCCGCGGGCAGGCCGGGCACGGCGTCGGCGGAGAGCAGCAGGGTGCGGCGGCCGCGGCGGGCCGCCGCGAGGGCGGTCGCCGCGGCGACGGTGGTACGGCCTGCGCCGCCGGGGCCGGTGACGAGGACCGTACGCATTCGGGTCAGGCCTTCGGGCCGGACTCGACGCGCTTCTTCAGTCCGGCCAGGGCCCGGTCGATGATGACCTTCTCGGCCTTGCGCTTGATCATGCCGAGCATCGGGATCTTGACGTCGACGGTCAGCCGGTAGGTGACCTGGGTGCGGTCGCCACCGAGCGGGGCCAGTACGTACGAGCCGTCGATGGCGCGCAGCATCTGGGACTTCACGAGGGTCCAGCTGACCTCGTGGTCGCCGGTCCAGGTGTAGGCGAGGGTGTGGTCGTCCTTGATCGCTCCGGCGTCGAGGACGAGACGGACCTTCTCGGCGCGGCCCTGGTCGTCGGTGGAGAGGACCTCGGCCTCCTTGACCTCGCCGGTCCACTCGGGATAGCGGGCGAAGTCGGAGATCACTCCCATGACGTCGGCCGGCGCCGCCTCGATCGTGATGCTCGAGCTGGTGTGTTCAGCCATCGCCGTGGCTCCTCCAGTGCGGTGTACCGGTGCGTCGGCAGCGGACTGCCGCCTGAAGGCTATCGCGTGCGCGCGGCGCCTCGTCCCGGGGTGCGCTCCGGCGCCGTCACCACTCCAGGGCCCAGGGCCTGCCGGAGGAGGCGAAGTGGCCGACGTTGACGCATTCGGTGGCGCCGATCCGCATCCGGCGGACCAGCGGCTGGTGGACGTGGCCGAACAGCGCGTACCGGGGGCGGGTCCTGCGGATGGCGTCGAGCAGGGCCCGGCTGCCGCGCTCGAAGCGGCGCGCCACCGTGTCGTACGTCAGCTCCGGCACGTCGGGCGGGATGTGGGTGCAGAGCACGTCGACCGGGCCGATCGCCTCGATCTTGGCCGCGTACTCCTCGTCGTCGATCTCGTACGGGGTCTTCATCGGGGTCCGCAGGCCGCCGCCGACGAAGCCGAGGACCCGGCCGCCGATCTCGACGCGTTCGCCGTCCAGGACGGTGGTGCCGGGGCGCGCGTACTCGGGCCACAGGCCGGGGATGTCGACGTTGCCGTAGGTGGCGTACGTGGGGGTGGGGAAGGCCGCGAAGAGCTCGGCGTACTGCTTGCGCACCGCCGAGACGATCGCCGCGTCGCGGTCCATGCCCGCCCACAGGGAGCGGCCGAACGCGCGGGCCTCCTCGAAGCGGCGGGCGGTGCGCAGCTCGACGATCCGGTCGGCGTTCTCCACGCCGAACAGATCGGGGAAGATGCCGCGCGAGTGGTCGGCGTAGTCGAGGAAGAGCACCAGGTCACCGAGGCAGACCAGGGCGTCGGCGCCGTCCCCGGCACGGGCCAGCGCCTCGGTGTTCCCGTGCACGTCGCTGACCACGTGGATGCGGGTGCGCTGTCGGGTCGATGTACCCCGGCTGTCCGGTCCGGCTCGCATGACGGTCACCCTAGAACGCCGCCGTCCACCTGGGTAGAGGCCGCCGGACCTGCGCTTACCCTCGCGCGGGCGGGTCGGTGGACTACTGTGCGCGCAAGGACCACCGTTGTGTGTGACACGTAAGACATCTGGTCCGGACCCCCTATCGGGAACCGAGTACCGGTGGGTAACGTCCGGGCAGTCCAGTCGTGCTCACTTCACGGAGCACCGCCAGTCTTGGACCGCAGCCGGTGCGTCACACAGAGCCGTGGCACCGGAGCCCGATGAGGAGCAGCAGTCTTGCGCGAGTTCAGCCTTCCGGCCCTGTACGAGGTCCCCTCGGACGGCAACCTGACGGATCTCATCCGCCGCAATGCCGCTCAGCATCCCGATGTCGCGGTGATGAGCCGCAAGGTCGGGGGCGTGTGGACGGACGTCGACGCCGCTCAGTTCCTGGCCGAGGTCAGGGGCGTGGCCAAGGGTCTGATCGCCGCGGGCGTGGAGGCCGGCGACCGGGTGGCCCTGCTCTCGCGCACCCGTTACGAGTGGGTGCTGCTCGACTTCGCGATCTGGAGCGCGGGCGCGGTCACCGTCCCGGTGTACGAGACCAGTTCGCCGGAGCAGATCCAGTGGATCCTCGGCGACTCCGGCGCCACCCTGTGCGTCGTGGAGTCCGAGGCGCACCAGGAGTCCGTGGTCTCGGTGCAGGACGGTCTGCCCGCCCTGAAGGGCATCTGGCGGATCGACGACGACACGATCGCCCGGATGTCGGCGCTCGGCGAGGAGGAGGTCTCCGACGAGACCCTCGACCTGCGGATGGCCGGTGCCAAGGCGGACGACCCGGCCACCATCGTCTACACCTCGGGCACCACCGGCCGCCCCAAGGGCTGTGTGCTCACGCACCGCAGCTTCTTCGCCGAGTGCGGCAACGTGGTGGAGCGGCTGAAGCCGCTGTTCCGCACCGGTGAGTGTTCCGTGCTGCTCTTCCTGCCCGCGGCGCACGTCTTCGGCCGGCTGGTCGAGGTGGCCTCGGTGATGGCCCCGATCAAGCTCGGCTGCGTACCGGACATCAAGAACCTCACCGACGAACTGGCCTCGTTCCGGCCGACGCTGATCCTCGGTGTGCCCCGGGTCTTCGAGAAGGTGTACAACGCGGCGCGCGCCAAGGCGCAGGCGGACGGCAGGGGCAAGATCTTCGACCGGGCCGCGAGCACGGCGATCGCCTACAGCCGCGCGCTGGGCACCGCGCAGGGCCCGTCGTTCGGGCTGCGGCTGAAGCACAAGGTCTTCGACCGGCTGGTCTACGGGAAGCTGCGGGCGGTGCTCGGCGGGCGCGGCGAGCACGCGATCTCCGGCGGCGCGCCGCTGGGCGAGCGGCTCGGCCACTTCTACCGCGGGATCGGCTTCACCGTCCTGGAGGGCTACGGCCTCACCGAGACCTGTGCGGCCACCGCCTTCAACCCGTGGGACCGGCAGAAGATCGGCACGGTCGGCCAGCCGCTGCCCGGTTCGGTGGTGCGGATCGCCGACGACGGCGAGGTGCTGCTGCACGGCGAGCACCTGTTCACCGGTTACTGGAACAACGAGGCGGCGACGGCCGACGCGCTGGCCGACGGCTGGTTCCACACGGGCGACATCGGCACGCTCGACGAGGACGGCTATCTCGCGATCACCGGCCGCAAGAAGGAGATCATCGTGACCGCGGGCGGCAAGAACGTCGCTCCCGCGGTGATCGAGGACCGCATCCGCGGGCACGCCCTGGTCGCCGAGTGCATGGTGGTCGGCGACGGCCGGCCGTTCGTGGGCGCGCTGGTCACCCTGGACGAGGAGTTCCTGGGCCGCTGGGCCGCGGAGCACGGCAAGCCGGCCGGGTCGACGGCCGCGTCGCTGCGCGATGACCCGGAACTGCTGGCCGAGGTGCAGCGGGCGGTGGACGACGGGAACGCGGCGGTCTCCAAGGCGGAGTCGGTCCGCAAGTTCCGCGTCCTGCCCTCCCAGTTCACCGAGGAGGCGGGCCACATCACCCCGTCGCTGAAGCTGAAGCGGAACGTGGTGACGAAGGACTTCGCGGACGAGATCGAGTCGATCTACCAGCGCTGATCCCTGCGTACGCAGACGGGAGGGCGGCCCGCACGGAATGTGCGGGCCGCCCTTGTGCACGCCGTGCCCGGTCCTCTCGCGAGGGCGGCCCGCGGCGGGGTCAGAGCAGGGCCCGCAGCCGCTCGGCCAGCAGGTCCCAGCGCCATTTCTCCTCGACCCAGGCCCGTCCCCGCTCCCCCATCCGCCGGCGCAGTTCCGGGTCGTGGAGCAGCGTGACGATCCGGTCGGCCGCCTCCTCGGAGGAACCGCCGCGCACCACCCACCCGGTCTCGCCGTCGAGCACCGCGTCGGGCGCGCCGCCCGAGTCGCCCGCCACCACCGGGAGCCCGGTCGCGGACGCCTCCAGGAAGACGATGCCCAGGCCCTCCACGTCGAGGCCGCCGCGGCGGGTGCGGCACGGCATGGCGAAGACGTCGCCCGCGCCGTAGTGGGCGGGCAGCTCCTCCCACGGCACCGGTCCGGTGAACCGTACGGAGGCGTCGACCCCCGTCCGCACCGCCAGGCGCTTCAGGTCGTCGGCGTACGGTCCGCCGCCGACGATCAGCAGGACCGCGTCGGGCACCTGCGCCAGGATCTTCGGCATCGCGAGGATCAGGGTGTCCTGGCCCTTGCGCGGCACGAGCCGGGACACGCAGACCACGACGGGCCGGTCGGCGAGGCCGAGCCGGGCCCGGACCAGGTCGCCGCCCGATCCCGGGTGGAAGGTCTTCTCGTCGACGCCGGGCGGCAGCTGGACCATGCGGCCCGCCGCCCCGGGGGTGAGCGCGGGGGCGATCCGGGAGCGGGTGTACTCCCCCAGATAGGTGATCGTGTCCGTGCCCTCGCCGATCCGGCGCAGCAGCTGCCGGGAGGCGGGCAGCTGGGCCCAGCCCGCCTCGTGGCCGTGGGTGGTGGCGACCAGGCGGCGGGCCCCGGCCCGGCGCAGTGCGGGTGCCATCAGACCGAGCGGGGCGGCGGCCCCGAACCAGACGGAGGTGCAGCCGTGTTCGCGCAGCAGCCGCACGGCCTGCCGGGTGGCCCCCGGGGTCGGCAGCAGCATGGTCGTGCTGTCGCGCACGACGGGGAACGGCTGCTCGGCGTCGAAGGCGGCGGTGGCCGCGCGGCCCTCGGGGCTCCGCTTCCAGGTCGAGGCGTACACGACGATCCGTCCGGGATCCAGGCGCAGGGCCATGTTGTGCAGGAACGCCTGGATGCCACCGGGGCGGGGCGGGAAGTCGTTGGTCACGATCAGGGTCTTGTCCATCCCGGCCGACAGTACCGGCAGGCCCCGCCCCGATGGCTCCCGCACCGGCGGTACGGGCATCATGGCTCCTCGTACCCACCCGGCCGAACCCCCGGGTACCGGCCGACGAACAACGGATGAGGCGTTCATGACGGGATCGACCGGCGCACGGCTCGCCGTCGCGGTGTGGGCCCTGACCAGGGTCGCGCTGCTGCTCTGCGTCACCAAGGTGATCACACTGCCCGGCCCGGACGTGACCAGTGACGTCTCGGTGATCTACCACGGCTGGTCCGAGGTCCTGAAGAGCGGTACGTACCCGCAGGACGACGTCACCTGGCAGTACCCGCCGCTGGCCGCACTGGCCGTCCTGTCCCCCGCGCTGCTGCCGTTCCTCGACTACGCCTCGGCGTTCTTCGTCCTCGCGTTCCTCTGCGACGGGCTGGTGCTGGCGCTGCTGCTGTACGCGGGCCGGGGCGGCGGCCGGTCGGCCGCGGGCGCCTGGGTGTGGGTGGCGGGGGTGCCGCTGCTCGGCACGACCGCGTACGCCCGTTACGACGTGATGGTCACGGCGGTCGCGGTGGCGGCGCTGCTGGCGGGGCTGCGGCATCCGCGGGTGCTGGGGGTGCTGGCCGCCGTCGGCGCGCTGCTGAAGGTGTGGCCCGCGCTGGTCCTGGCCGGGACGGCGCGCGGCCGGCACACGCGCCTGGCGTGGTCGGCGGCGGCGGTGACGGCGGGCGGGCTGCTGGTGGTGTGCGCCCTGGCGATGCCCGGTGCGCTGGACTTCCTCGGCTCCCAGCGCGACCGGGGCACGGAGGTCGAGTCGCTGGGGGCGCTGGTCTTCCACGTGGCGCGGCAGTTCGGCTGGGAGGGCCGGGTGGAGTACCACTACGGCTCGATGGAGTTCCTGGGGCCGCACGTGCCGCTGGTGAGCACGCTCGCCCTCGGCCTGTCCGTCCTGGCGTTCGGCTGGCTGCTGGTGTGGCGGCTGCGGGCCCGGGAGTTCGGTGCGAGCACCCCGGCGGACGCGGCGTTCACGGCGGTGCTGCTGTTCACGACGACGAGCCGGGTGATCAGCCCCCAGTACATGCTGTGGCTGGTGGGGCTGGCGGCGGTCTGCCTGGTGTTCCGCGGCAGCCGGATGGTGCTGCCCGCCGTGCTGGTGCTGGTCGCCACCGGCGTCACGCAGTGGGAGTTCCCGCTCGGCTTCGTGCACGTGGTGTCCAGCGACGCGACGGGCGTGACGCTGATGTTCCTGCGCAACGGCCTGCTGGTCGCGGCGACGCTGACGGCCTGTCGGCGGCTGTGGCGGCAGACGGCCGTCGCGGTGCCTCGCGACGGCGGCCGGGTGCCCGCCTCCCGGTCCGGCGCCGGCCTGGAGACCGAGCCGGCCGCGTCCTGAACGGCGCGCCGTGCACCGTGTCCGGGCGGGCCGGGGCGCGGGTCACGGCGCGGACGTCCGGCCCAGCCGGGTGCGCAGGTACTCCCGCCAGCGGGCGGTGAACTCCCGCGGCGTCGTGTCCAGCACCTCCCCCATGGCCCGCTCCACCGCCCCGTCCCGTCCCGGATGCCCTCCGACGGCCCGGTAGAAGGCGATCAGCTCCGCCTCGCCCCAGTGGTCGGCGATCAGCGCGCAGGCCGCCCAGCCGCCCTCGTACGCCCTCGCCAGGCGCGCGGGGTCGCCCGCGAAGCCGAAGTCCTCGTCCGCGGGGAGTTCGGCGGGCAGGTCGCCGCGCCGGACGGCGTCCGCCAGTTCCGGGGCGATCCGCGCGGCGGAGCGGTCCTCGGCGCGGTAGGCCGCCCAGTCGGCGAAGCCCTCGGAGAGCCAGGTCGGGGTGGCCGCGGAAGTGCGGGCGCGGGTGGCGACGTGGGTGGTCTCGTGGGTGAGGACGACCCGTTGCCCGAAGGTGCCGAGCGTGCCGTACGCCTGCGGGTTGACGATCACCCGGCCCGCGGGGTTGCGGCCGGTGCCGCCGGTCCGCCCGGTGGTGACGGCCGCGATGCCCCGGTAGTCGTCCGTCGACGAGCCCAGCAGCCGCGCCATGTCCTCGACGGTCCGCGGCACGAGCACCACCACGCGGCCCGCCCAGCGCTCCGGCCAGGCCCCGGACACGGCGGGCACCGCGCGGTCCGCGGTCCGGGCGATGCCGCGCAGCTCCTGCTCCGTGCGGCCCACCCCGAGGACGAGGCTGCGGCTGCCGGACACCACCCGGACGTCGCCCTGCTGCCAGAGCTGCGCGCCGCCGTCCCCGTTCGCCGGCCGGTCCCCGGAGATGTACCAGCGGCCGTCCGCCCGGTCCCGTCTCAGGTCGAGCACCCGGTCGTCGAGGACCGGGGCCGCGTCGTACCCCTCGATCCGGTAGCGCAGCTGGACGTCCGCGACGGCCCGGTCTGCGCCCCGCCCGGTCACGCCGCGGAGCCGGTACGTCCACGAGGCCAGCGGCACGTCCGCGAGGTTGGCCAGCTCCCGGCGCTGGGCCGCGCGCAGGGCGGTGGCGCGCGGGTCGGTCACGGCCAGGTAGCCGTCCGGGTCGTGGTCGAGCACGGCCTGCGCCCTGCGCTCCAGGGCGGCGCGGACGGCGCGGGCGGTGGCTTCCGGGGCGGCCGTGTCGTCGGGGTCCGCGCAGCCGGAGAGCAGGAGCAGCCCGGCGAGCAGTGCCCCCGCCGTGCGCCGTCCCCGGTCGCGTACCCGCCTGTCGGTCACCCGACCGAGGGTACGGTCAGACGCGGGTGACCGACGAGACCGGCATCATGCCGACCGGGTCGTAGCGGACCGGGGCGCCGGGGTACGGGGCGTGGATCACCTGGCCGTTGCCGACGTACATCGCGACGTGGCTCGCGTCCGCGCGGTAGACGACCAGGTCGCCGGGGCGGGCCTCGGAGAGCGGCACCATGCGCCCGGCGTACCGCTGGGCCTGCGAGGTGCGCGGCAGGGCGACCCCGGCGCGGGCGTATGCCCACTGCATCAGCCCGGAGCAGTCGAACCCGTCGGGTCCGTTGGCCCCCCAGACGTACGGGCGGCCCAGCGCCTGCTGCACCGCCAGGACGGCGACGGCCGCCCGCGCGGAACCGGCCGGCAGGTCGGCGAGTCCGGGGAGGCCGGGGAGCGCCCCGTCCCGCCCGGAGCGCGAGGCCCGCTCGAAGCCGGCCCGGTCGGCGGCGGGCATCGCGCCCAGGATCCGCCGGGCCTCGGCGAGTTTGCGCTCGACGGTGCGCTTGTGGCGGGCGGCGGCCGCCCGGTTGTGCTCCAGCTCGGCCAGCGCGTGCCCGGCCTCCGCCCGGATCTGGTCCAGGTCCCGCCGGGCCCGCAGCAGCTCCTGCAGTTCCTCGGCCTGACGGCCGGTCACCCGCTCCAGCACGGCCGCCCGGTCGAGGTAGCCGTCCGGGTCCGAGGAGAGCAGCAGCGCGACCGAGGGGTCGATGCCGCCGGAGCGGTACTGCGCGCTCGCCGCCGAACCGACCACGGTGCGCATCCGGTTGACCCGCTCCTGACCGCGGGCCGCCCGGTCCCGGGCCCGGTCGAACTCGCCGCGCAGCCGCTCGGCGTTCTCACCGGCCGCGTTGTACTGCTCGGTGGCGCGCTCCGCCTCGCCGTACAGCCGGTCCACGCGGGCCTCGGCGGTCCGGGGCGTGTCCTGCGGTTCGGCGTGCGCGCCGCTCGCGCCGAGCGTGGCGGCCGCGGTCGCCGCGGCGGCCGACAGGACCGTGGCCCGGACCCCCGGGCCGATACCGGACTGTGTGGAACGGCGATGGGACACCACAGGACCCCGCACTCCCCTCCGCGCTGCGCAGACGCGTGCGGCCCCTGCCGCCCGGACGGGCGGACCGACGAGCGGGAGCCGCACAGCAGACAGACAGTAGTCGGACGGTCACGGAGCGGACAAAGACCGTGCCGGGCGACCGGACGGCGGAAACGACGGCGCCCCGCCGGTGACCTGTGGTCTCCGGCGGGGCGGGCCGTTCACGGGGGCGCGGGAATTCGCCCGTTCGGGCGCGTCAGCCGACGCGCACACCGAACTGGAAGCTGCCGATGGTGCTCATCGACTCGTAACGGACGAACGTGCCCGGGTACGGGGCGTGCAGGACGGTGCCGTTGCCCGCGTAGAGCGCCACGTGCGAGGTGTTGTTGAAGAAGACCAGGTCGCCCGGCTTCAGCGCGCTGCGCCCGATGTGGACCCCGTCGTTGATCTGGGTGTACGTGACCCGGGAGATCTGGACGTTGGCCTGGGCGTAGGCCCACTGGGTCAGCCCGGAGCAGTCGAAGGCGTCGGGGCCGGTGCCGCCGCGGACGTACGGCTTGCCCACCTTGGAGGAGGCGGCGCTCAGGGCGGCGGCGCCCCAGGAGGAGGCGGGGACCTCCTTGCCCAGATCGACCCGGTCGCCGGCGTCGCGGCTGGCGCGCTGCTCCTGCTCGCGGAACTTCGCCTTCTCGGCGGCGGTCAGCGTGTTGTACAGGCGCTGCGCCTCGGAGAGCTTGTCCTGAAGCTTCTTCTTCTTCGCCCCGAGCGTCTCGCGGATGTCCGCGAGGTCGCCCAGCTTGTCCTGGGCCTCCTTGCGCTTCTGCGCGAGGGAGCGCTGCTTCTCCTGGATCTTCTGGAGCGTCTCGGTCTGCTTGGCCGTCAGCTGGTCGAGCGCCGAGGCCTCGTCGAGGTAGGTGTCCGGGTTGGACGAGAGGAAGAGCTGGACCGACGGGTCTATGCCACCGGAGCGGTACTGCGCGGCGGCGAGCGAACCGAGGCCGTTGCGCAGGTTGTTGATCTCCTGCTGGCCGCGGGCCACCTTGTCCTGGAGCGCGCCGACTTCCTTCTCGAGCTTCTTCTGCTTCTCCTTGGCGCCGTTGTACTGCTCGTTGGCCGTTCCGGCCTCGTGGTTGAGCTTGTCGACCTTCGCCTTGACCTCGCTCTTGGAGGGCTTGGGGTCTGCCTGGGCGGCCTGGGAGGACAGGGCCACGGCCGCGGCGGCGGTCGCGGTGAGCACGGTCACACGGGCGCGGCTCGGCTGCTTGGGACGACGGTGGGACGCCACGGAGGCGAGCTCCTTCTTCCTCGAGCCGCCTACCGGGCTGTGGGGGAGGTGAATCCCCGGCTCCGTGCACGTCACGGACTCGGCGGTTCCTTCGCCGTCACCCCGGATGGGTGATCAACCGTGCGAAGGTTCGAAGGCCGACCCTAGTGACCATCTTGTGATCAGTTCAAATCCTCGCCGGAAAATTCTCACCCCGGGAGGCACTTCTTTACCCACATCACACGGGGTGTAGCGGCGACTTGACGGACCGTTCCCTGATATCCGCCGAGTACCGACAAGCGCGACTAGACGCGCGAAAGGCGCTTCAGGAGCAAGACGGACGCAACGGGCCTGGCGCCCGCCTTCGCCACCCCGTCGGCGACCTCGCGGTCGGTGGAGACCACCACGACGGGCCTGCCCGGGGGTTCGGCGCGCGCCAGTTGACGGATGAGCTCGTCGGCGGTCACCCCGGGCTTGCTGAACAGCACCCGGACCCCGCGCGGCGGTGCGAGCAGTACCGGGGCGGCCAGTTCGGCCCCGTCGAAGACGCAGGTCACCTCGGCGCCGGTCTGCGCGGCGAGCATCGAGAGCCCGCCCAGCAGCCGCAACCGCTGCTTCTCCAGCGGGAGCTGCGGATAGCCGGTCTTGGTGACGTTGTAGCCGTCGATGATCAGATGCGCCTGCGGCAGCGCGAGCAGCTGGTCCAGCAGGGCCGGGTCGGTCTCCGAAAGGGCCCTGGCCGCGATGTCCTTGGGCGACATCCGGCCCGGCTCGACCGCGTCGACACCGTCCGCGGGACGGATCGAGGAGGGCGGCAGGGCCAGTTCGCGACGGAGTCCGCTCGCCGCGTCGAGCACCGTGTCCAGCAGCAGCCGCAGCCGCATGTCCTCGACCGAGCGGCCCTCCCTGGCGGCCCGGCGGCCCGCCTCGACGGCCGCCTCGGCCTCCCCGAGCCGGGCCTTGAGCCGACGGCTCTCGCTCTCGGCCGCGGAGACCTGGGCCGCCGTCTCGGACCGCACGGCTTCGGTCTCGGCCCGGCTGCGGCGCAGCGCGGCCTCGCCCCGCTTGACCTCGTTGACGGCGCTGCGCAGCTTGCGCTGGAGGGACTCGGCCTCCTTGCGGGCCGCGTCCAGCTCGCCGCGCAGCCGTTCCGTCTCGCTCTTCGTCTGGGCGCGGGCCCGGGAGAGCTCCTCGCGCAGCCGCTCCAGCTCGCGGCGGCTCTCCTCGTCGGCCCGCTCGGCGTCCGCCCGCTGGGCCTCCTCGCCGGCGGCGGCGACCAGCTTCACCCAGCCCGCCGGACGCAGCACATAGGCCGCGGCGGCCACGTCGACCGGGTCGGCGGCGGCCGGCGGCGCACCGGACTCCAGGGCGGCGGCCAGTTCGGGCTGCCCCTCCTTGAGCCGTTCGCCGATGCGCTGCCGGAACAGGGCGTCGCCCTCCAGGGCGGCGGCCATCGCGTTCCCGGCGAACTTGGCGCGCCGGGTCGGGGTGAACCGGGCGTACTGCCTCAGCTGGGCCGGCAGTTCGCCGACCGTCAGCCCGCCGAAGGCGTCCGAGACCAGCGCCACGACCCTTCGTCGTACGCCTTCGGGCAGCGGTCGGTCGAGCGCCTCGACGGCGTCGTCGGCCGCCTCGGCCGCCTCGGCGCCATCAGCGGGCTGCTCCACGATCCGTCACCCCAAATTGTCTGTGGGCGCGGCTCCGTCAGGAGTCGGCACCCGGCCTGTCCACCAGTTCGATCTGATCCACCGCGTTGCACCAACGGCAGCGGACCGACTCGATGGTCTCACTGACCACCTCCCGTTCCTCGACGCTGGCCTCACCGGCCAGGTCGAGATGGACGTATTCGACGACCTTCGAGGAGCGCGTCACGTCGAAGCGGGTGAGATTTCCGCAGAGCGTGCAGCGCCAGCGGGTCCCGTCGGTCGGCTGGGGAACCGTCGTCATCGTTGCGTCCTCTTTCGTCGAGCCTCGTGCTGCTGCTTCAAGGATCTCGCGGTGCGCCGTCGAACTGCGGATGTCCTGCCGCAACCCTACGGCCTCGCCGCGTCCGCCCGACACGGCGAGGCGGTCTGTCCCGTTCCCTCCGCTTGCGTCATGCTCTGTTCATGATCGATCGGCGCACTGTGACCGACAGGTCGGCCGGCGGATTCCTGCGGACGGTCGCCCTGGGCGGATCGCCGATGACCCACGCCCTGATCGCGGCGTGCTCGCTGGTCTTCGTGATCAGTCCGCTGTCCGGCCTCAACCCGGTGCCCGGCGGCGCCGACGCCCGGCTGGCCGCCCAGGCCGGCTACTTCGAGCACTGGGGCGTGATCCCGAACGAGCTGTGGGACGGCCCGGCGCGGGTCCTGCTCACCCCGCTCACCGCCCTCTTCGTGCACGGCAGCTGGGTGCACCTGCTCGGCAACATGCTCTTCCTGTACGTGTTCGGGGCAATGACCGAGGAGCGCATGGGCCGTATCGGGTTCACCTTCTTCTACGTCATCTGCGGCTACCTCGCCCTGGTCGCCTACGCGGCCGCGCACGCCACGTCCGACCAGACGCTCGTCGGCGCCTCGGGGGCGATCTCGGCGGTGCTCGGGGCGTTCCTGTACCTGTTCCCCAGGGCCCGGGTGACCAGTCTGTTCCCGTTCCTCTTCTTCCTGCCGCTGCGCTTCCCGGCCTGGATCGTGCTGGTGTTCTGGTTCGTCCTGCAGTGGCTCGCGGTCCAGGGCGCGGGCAGCGGAGGGCCCGGGGTCGCCTATCTGGCCCATGTGGTGGGCTTCGCCCTCGGCTTCCTCTACGCCTGGGGGCGTTACCGGCGTACGGATAGAGTGAAGGCACCAGCCGCGGCCACCGAGGGAGAACGTCAGCCGTGATCACCGCGATCGTGCTCATCAAAACCAGCGTGGACCGGATTCCCGAGATCGCCGAGTCCATCGCCGCGCTGGACAGCGTCAGCGAGGTCTTCTCGGTCACCGGTACGTACGACCTGATCGCCATGGTCCGGGTGGCCAAGCACGACGATCTGGCGGACATCATCCCGGGCCGGATCAGCCGGATCCCCGGCGTCGAGGCCACCGACACCCACGTGGCGTTCCGCACCTACTCGCAGCACGACCTGGAGGCGGCCTTCGCCATCGGGCTCGACGCGTAGGCGGGGATCACCGCCACGTGACACTTCGGCGGGGTACGGGCGGAAGCCGCCCGTACCCCGCCGAAGTGCTGTGTGCCGGTCAGTGCTGCGCGGTGCCCCGGTCCGGGACGCAACGGCCGTCCTCGGTGCGGTACTTCCACTGGGCGCCCTCGCGCACCAGCTCCTCGACCGCGCGGACGAAGCGCTCGATGTGCTCGTCCGGCGTACCGGCCCCGAAGCTCACCCGGATCGCGTTCAAGGAGCGCTCGCCCGGCTCGGCCTCGGGCGCGCCGCACTCGCCGACCTCCTGCGGGTCGCTGCCCAGCAGGGTGCGGACCAGGGGGTGGGCGCAGAACAGTCCGTCGCGGACCCCGATGCCGTACTCGGCGGAGAGCGCGGCGGCGAAGTGCGAGCTGTTCCAGCCCTCCACCACGAAGGAGATCACGCCGACCCGCGGGGCGTCGTCGCCGAACAGCGAGAGCACCTTGACCTGGGGAATCCCCGCGAGACCGGCCCGGACCGCGGCGACGAGGCGCTGCTCTCGGGCGACCAGCGTGTCGAAGCCCGCCTCCTTCAGCGCCTTGCAGGCGGAGGCGATGGAGTACGCGCCGATGACGTTGGGGGAACCGGCCTCGTGCCGGGCGGCCGTGGTGTGCCACTCGACGTCCACCCCGCCGTCGGTGCGGCGGGCGACCTTGCGCGAGGCGCCGCCGCCGGCCAGGTAGGGCTCGGCCTCCCGCAGCCAGTCGGCCCGGCCGGCGAGCACGCCGGAACCGAAGGGCGCGTACAGCTTGTGCCCGGAGAAGGCGACCCAGTCGACGTCCAGCTCGGCGATGTCGACGGGGTGGTGCGGGGCGAGCTGCGCGGCGTCCAGCACGATCCGGGCGCCGTGCGCGTGCGCGGCTGCCGCCAGCTCCCCGACCGGCCACAGCTCGCCGGTGACGTTGGAGGCGCCGGTGACGCAGACCAGCGCGGGACCGTAGGGGTCACGCGCGGCCAGGGCCCGCTCCAACGTCTCGACGGCCTGGGCCGGGGTGCGCGGGGCGTTCAGGTAGGTCACCCGCGCGTCGCGCCACGGCAGCAGCGAGGCGTGGTGCTCGGTCTCGAAGACGAAGACCTGGCAGTCGGCGGGGAGCGCCGCGGCCAGCAGGTTCAGCGAGTCGGTGGTCGAGCGGGTGAAGACCACCTGGTCGTCCGCGCGGCAGCCGAGGAACTCCGCGACGGTGGCGCGGCTGTTCTCGAAGAGGTCCGTGGAGAGCTGGGAGAGGTAGCCGGCGCCGCGGTGGACGCTGCCGTAGTACGGGGCGTACGCGGCGACGTCGTCCCAGACGCGCCGCAGGGCGGGCGCGCTGGCGGCGTAGTCGAGGGCGGCGTAGGCGACTTCACCGCCGGTGACCAGCGGAACCGTCACATCCTCCCCCAGAACGGGCAGGGGGGCACAAACCGACTCGTCGATGGCGGCGGTGGGGACAGACATGGCGAACTCCCGTAAGAGGCAGGCGAAGAGCGCGCACCGGCGGACACGCGGCAGTGCGGCGGAAAGAGAAAAAGGGTGTGCGGAAGAGGGCCGGCCGGCCCTATCGCATTCGCGTGCTCACAAGAGGCTCCCTAGGGACCAGGACCCCGGGGGTTGGCATTCACAGATGCCGAGGGGCCCGCGCTTGCCGCGGACCTCGCTGCCCACGGCCTGGTCTTCACCCGGGGCACCCCGCCACGGACGGAGGGTTGCCGGACAGCGGGCCGGGGCCGTAGTCGCTGTCACTCATGACCTGTCCAGCATCTTGCCATACGCGCGGACGTGCGCAAGGCGCAGTCCAGGATCCGGACTGCGCCCTGCGTCACTTCTCCGCCCGTTCGAAAGCCTGCCGGGACCTGCCGATGCCCGCCCGGCGGGCTGTCAGGCGTTGCTGGCAGCCACCCAGCGCTCCAGCGTCCGCGCCGCCGCGCCCGAGTCGATGGACTCGGCCGCCTTCGCCATCCCGGCGGCGAGCTGCTCGTTCAGCGTGCCGTCCGTCGGGTCCAGCGCCGTCAGGGCCGCCGCCGAGTTGAGCAGCACGGCATCGCGCACCGGCCCCCGCTCGCCCGCCAGCAGCCGGCGGGCCACATCGGCGTTGTACGAGGCGTCCGCGCCGCGCAGCGCCTCCACGGGCACCAGCTCCAGACCGACGTCGCGCGGGTCGAACGCCTCCTCGCGGACGGCTCCGTCCCGCACCACCCAGACCCGCGAGGTCGCGGTCGTCGTCAGCTCGTCCAGGCCGTCGTCGCCGCGGAAGACCAGCGAGGAGTTCCCGCGCTCGGCGAGCACCCCGGCGACGATGGGCGCCATCTTCGGGTCGGCCACGCCGATGGCCTGGGAACGCACCCGGGCCGGGTTGGTGAGCGGACCGAGGATGTTGAACGTGGTCGGCGCGCCGAGCTCCTTGCGGGCCCTGGCCGCGTGGCGCAGGGCGGGGTGGAAGCGCACCGCGAAGCAGAAGGTGATGCCCGCCTCCTCGGCGACCTCGACGACCCGCTGGGCGGAGAGGTCCAGGTTGACGCCGAGCTTCTCCAGTACGTCGGAGGCGCCGCTCGCCGAGGACGAGGCGCGGTTGCCGTGCTTGACGACCTTGGCCCCGGTGCCGGCGATGACGATCGCCGACATGGTGGAGATGTTGACCGTCTTGGCGAGGTCGCCGCCGGTGCCGACGATGTCGACCGTGCGGCCGGGCACCTCGATGGTGTGGGCGTGCTCGTACATCGCCCGCACCAGGCCGGTCACCTCGTCGATGGTCTCGCCCTTGGCCCGCAGCGCCACCGCGAACCCGGCGGTCTGCACATCGGTCGCCTCGCCGCTCATGATGCGGTTCATCGCCCAGGCGGTGTCGTCCGCGGTGAGGTTCTCGCCGCGCAGCAGGGGGTTCAGCACGCCGGGCCAGGAACGGTCCGCCACGCTGTCGCCGCCGATCGGGGTCACAACGTTCATGGTCCGCTCCCGGGGTCCACAGTCGGTAAAAGGATCGTCTCCACCCTATCGATCGGAAGAGGACGGCGAAGAGCCCCGTCCAACGCATGGACGGGGCTCCTGCCGTGGCGATCAGTTCAGGCGATCAGTGGTGACCGTGGCCGCTGGTGATCTCCTTGTACTCCTCGACGGTGGGCTTGGCGATCTGGTTGTCCTCGCCGTAGTAGCCCTTGCTGAGCCGGGCGCGCAGCTTCTCCAGCGCCGACACCTTGCGCTCGACACCGTTCTCGTCGACCGTCGGGCCGATCTCGACCGGCTTGTACTGCTCGTGCGCGGTGAGCGTGTGCAGCTGCTCGGGGCCGAGCGGCTCGTGGATCTCGACGAACTCACCGTGCGGCAGGCGCTTGATGATGCCGGACTCGCGTCCGTGCAGCACCTTCTCCTTGTCGCGGCGCTGGAGGCCGAGGCAGATCCGCCTGGTGACGATGAACGCGATGATCGGGCCCGCGAAGATGAAGATCCGGACGAACCACGAGATGGCGTTGATCGACAGGTGGAAGTGCGTGGCCCACAGGTCGTTGCCACCGCCGATGAAGACGACGACGTACTCGGTGATCCAGGCGACGCCGAAGGCCGTCCGGGTCGGGGCGTTGCGCGGGCGGTCCAGGATGTGGTGCTCGCGCTTGTCCCCGGTGATCCAGGACTCGATGAACGGGTAGACCGCGAGAACCGCGAGCACCAGTCCGAAGGCCATCAGCGGGATGAACACGCCCAGGACGAGCGTGTGGCCCCAGAGGTTGACCTCCCAGCCCGGCATCACTCGGATCAGACCCTCGGCGAAGCCCATGTACCAGTCGGGCTGGGCGCCGGTGGACACCTGGTCCGGACGGTACGGACCGATGTTCCAGATCGGGTTGATCGTGGCGATGCCCGCGATGATGGCGATGATGCCGAAGACCAGGAAGAAGAAGCCACCGGCCTTCGCCATGTACACCGGCAGCAGCGGCATGCCGACGACGTTCTTGTTGGTGCGGCCGGGACCCGCGAACTGCGTGTGCTTGTGGTAGAAGACCAGGATCAGGTGCGCCACCAGCAGGCCGAGCATGATGCCCGGCAGCAGCAGGATGTGGATCGAGTAGAACCGGGCCACCATGTCGTGGCCGGGGAACTCCCCGCCGAACAGGAACATCGAGATGTACGTGCCGACGATCGGCATCGACAGGATCGCGCCCTGGGTGAAGCGGACACCCGTACCGGACAGCAGGTCGTCCGGGAGCGAGTAGCCGGTGAAGCCGGTGAACATGCCCAGCACGAACAGCAGGAAGCCGAACAGCCAGTTGATCTCACGCGGCTTGCGGAACGCACCCGTGAAGAAGACGCGCATCATGTGCACGAACATGCCGGCCAGGAAGATCAGCGCGGCCCAGTGGTGGATCTGGCGGACCAGCAGACCACCGCGGACGTCGAAGCTGATGTCCAGCGTCGAGGCGTAGGCCTCGGACATCCGGATGCCCTGCATCGGCTCGTACGAGCCGTGGTACACGATCTCGTTCATGCTGGGGTGGAAGAACAGCGTCAGGTACACACCCGTGAGGATGATGATGATGAAGCTGTAGAGGGCGATCTCCCCGAGCATGAAGGACCAGTGGTCCGGGAAGATCTTGCGCATGTTGGCCTTGGCCAGGGAGTAGATCCCCAGGCGGCCGTCCGCCCAGTCGGCCACCCGCTCGCCGGCGGGCGCCTTGCGCTTCGTATCGGTCACAGTAGTCATCCGTGTCATCCCCGCTCGAAGAAGGCAGGACCGACGGGCTCTTCGAAGTCACCGAGCGCTTCGAGGTTGCCCTCGCTGTTCACGCCGATCCGCAGCTGCGGGAGGGCGTGACCGGCCGGACCGAAGATGACGCGGGCGCCGTCGGAGAGGTCGAAGGTGGACTGGTGGCACGGGCAGAGCACGTGATGGGTCTGCTGCTCGTACAGGCTGATCGGGCAGCCGACGTGGGTGCAGATCTTGGAGAAGGCCACGATTCCCTCGTGGGACCACTCCAGCTCGCGCTTGTCCTTGATGTTCTCCGGCTGGATCCGGACGATCATCAGCGCGGCCTTGGCGATCTGGTTGTTGAAGTCCTCCGCGTCCTCCTCCAGGCCCTCGGGCATGGCGAAGGTCAGCGAACCCACGATCACGTCCTCGGGACGCAGCGGCTCCATCGTGTTCATGTTGATGAGCTGCTTGCCCTTGCTCCACAGGGTCTCGCGGAGCTTCTTCTCGGGCAGCGGGCCGAGGTCGCGCAGCAGCACCACACCGGAGAGCGGCACCAGGGCCAGCGCGCCGAACATGGTGTTGCGGATCAGCTTGCGACGGCCGATCGCGGACTCCCGGGCACCGTCCGCGAAGTCGGCGAGGACCTTCGCCTTGACCTCGGGCTCGGCCTCGATCGGGTGCCGGTCGTCGGCGACCTCCACGTCGGACATCAGCGTGCGCGCCCAGTGGACGGCACCGGCGCCGATCGTGAAGAGGGCCACGCCCAGGGTCAGGCCCAGGGAGAAGTTGAGCGCGCTCACATGACCGAAGGGCCAGATGTACACGATCTTGTCGACCGGGAAGATGACGTACGAGGCGATGAAGCCGACCGTCGCCAGCATGGACAGCGTGAACAGCAGCGCGACGGCGCGCTCGGAGCGCTTCGCGGCCCGTTCGTCGATGTCCTGGATGCGCGGCTTGTGGGCCGGCAGCCCCGGGTCCGCGAACGGGTCGTCCGCGACCTTCACCGCGCCGTGCGCGGGGTCCTGCTCAGCGGGCAGGTTCTCGTCTGGAATCTCTTGGCTACTCATGACTTCTTGGCCTTAGCGGTGTGGGCCGCGACCCAAACGGCAAGTGCGATCAGTGCGCCGAGCCCGAAGATCCAGGCGAACAGGCCTTCGCTGACCGGCCCCAGGCCGCCCAGCTTGAGGCCGCCCGGGTTCTCCGACTGGTCGCTGTTCACGGTCTGGACGTACGCGATGATGTCCCGCTTCTGCTGCTCGGGCATCGTGCTGTCCGGGAAGGACGGCATGTTCTGCGGGCCGGTCTGCATGGCCTCGTAGATGTGCTTCGGGTCCACGCCTTCCAGGCTGGGCGCGTACTTGCCGTCCGTCAGCGCGCCGCCCTCACCGGTGAAGTTGTGGCACTGCGCGCAGTTGGTGCGGAACAGCTCGCCACCCTTGGCGATGTCCGCGCCCGCAGGGTTGACCTGCTTCTTGGTCGGAGTGATCGGACCGGCGCCGAGCGACGCGACGTAGGCCGCGAGCTGGTCGATCTGCGCCTGGCTGTAAATGACCTTCTTCTTCGGTACCTGGGCGCCGGGCTGCTGCGCCGGCATGCGGCCCGTACCGACCTGGAAGTCCACGGCGGCGGAGCCCACGCCGACCAGGCTCGGCCCGTCGGTGGTGCCCTGACCGCCGGTTCCGTGGCAGCTGGCGCAACCGACGGAGTACAGCTTCTTGCCCTCTTCGATGGCGAGGGACTGGGCGGTTTCGTCGGCCTGCGCCTTGCTCGCGGGCGCAAACGCGGCGTACAGCCCCCCAGTGGCCGCCAGCGCGAGGAGTAGTACGACGACCGCCGCCAACGGATGGCGTCGTCGTGCGGAGAGCTTTTTCACGGATTACCCCGGTGTCAGGATCTTCTGCGTCGATGCTGGATGTGGTTCGGGTGCGAGCCCGATTACTTGATCATGCGGTTCGGGCCGGGCCCGATTACTTGATCATGTAGATCGTGGCGAAGAGGCCGATCCACACGACGTCGACGAAGTGCCAGTAGTAGGACACGACGATGGCCGAGGTGGCCTGTTCGTGGGTGAACCTCTTGGCCGCGTACGTCCGGCCCAGGACGAGCAGGAAGGCGATGAGCCCGCCTGTCACGTGCAGGCCGTGGAAACCGGTGGTCAGGTAGAACACCGAACCGTACGGGTCGGAGGAGAGGGAGAGACCCGCCTCCTTGACCAGCTCGGTGTACTCGAGGACCTGGCCTCCGATGAAGATCGCACCCATCACGAAGGTGATGATGAACCAGGTGCGGAGTTTCTTCACATCGCCCCGCTCCGCGGCGAAGACGCCGAGCTGGCAGGTGAGTGAGGAGAGCACCAGGATCGTGGTGTTTGTCGCCGAGAACGGGAAGTTCAGGTGCTCGGCCATCTCCTTCCAGTGATCCGGTCCCATCACCGATCGCAGGGTGAAGTACATCGCGAAGAGGGCCGCGAAGAACATCAGCTCGGAACTCAGCCAAATGATGGTTCCGACGCTGGTGAGGTTCGGTCGATTGACCGACGGGTGCGCGTGCCCGGTTTCTACTGTCGTTGCTGTCGCCACGACCGACATTATGTCGGTCGCTTATCCAGCCCTCACCCCGGGGGGTGCCGTTCGGTGTGTCAGCGGGGTGTGTCCGCCCCGAACGGCCCATGGAACAGCTGTCCTGACCGGTGCTGACAGGCCGTCGGGCGGAGTACGATCCGCGCATCGGTTCATGCCCGTAAAGCCCCGAAGACACAGATGTCACGGAGGAACTATGCAGCCGACCGCCACGGTCCTGGTCTACAGCGACGACGCCAACACCCGTGAGCAGGTGAGGCTGGCAGCCGGGCGCAGGCCCGCGGCCGACGTGCCACCGGTGGAGTTCCTGGAGTGCGCCACGCTGCCCGCGGTCCTGGAGGCGCTGGAGCACGGGGGCGTCGACGTCTGCGTGCTGGACGGCGAGACGGCGCCCGCGGGCGGCATGGGGGTCTGCCGGCAGATCAAGGACGAGATCTTCCGCTGCCCGCCCGTGCTGCTGCTGATGGGGCGCCCGCAGGACGCCTGGCTGGCCACCTGGAGCCGCGCGGACGCCGCGGTGACCCTGCCGGTCGAACCGGTGGAGTTCGCGGACGCCCTGGCCGCCCTGCTGCGCAGCAGGCTCTCCGTGGGGGCCTGAGCCCCGCCGCGGGTCCCGCCACGAGCCCCCTCGCGGGTTCCTTCGCGGTTCTGCCGAGGGGCAGCGCACTCCCCGGGCCGTCAGACCTCGGGGCGCAGTCGCGCCGCCTGGATCGTGTCCGAACGGTCCGGGGCGGTGTTCTTCTGCAGTGCGCTGCCCTTCAGCCATTTGGCCCAGGTGAGGTTCCAGTCTCCGTAGCCGTTGCCGAACGGCGCCATCGTCTCGCCCTGGCTGCCGACGACCTCGACGATGTCGCCCTCGCGCACGGTGTTGAAGAACCACTCGGCCTGGCCGGTGCTCATGCCGGTACAGCCGTGGCTGACGTTCTCGTACCCCTGCGAACCGGTGGACCAGGGGGCCGCGTGCACGTACTCGCCGCTCCAGGTGACCCGGGTCGCGTAGTAGACCTGCAGGTCGTACGAGTCGGACGAGCCCTCCGCGATGCCGATCGTCTCCCCGCGCATACGTACGCGGTATTCCTTGCCCAGCACGACCTTGACGCCGTTTCGGGTGGCGAAGCCGGGCTTCCCCGTGGTCACCGGAATGGTGTTGATCACTTTCCCGTTGCGCTTGACCGTCATCGAGTGCGCCGAGGCGTCGGTGACGGCCTCGATGCGGTCGCCCGTGGTGAGCTTCAGCGCCTTGGAGGGGGCGCCGTGGAGGGTGTCGGTGACCCTGATGCCGGCCAGGCCGCTGGTGACCTCGATGGTGGCCCTGGCGGGCCAGTACTCCTTGGGGCGGTAGTGCAGGGTCTTGTCGTCGACCCAGTACCAGGAACCGGTCACCGCGGGCGTCGAGCGGACCCGCAGGGCGCGCTCCACGGTGGCCCTGGAGGCCCGGTCCCGGACCGGAGCACTGAGTTCCGCCGTGATGGGCTGTCCGACGCCGTAGGTGCCCGCCCGGGGGCCGAAGGCGACCTTCAGGAACTTCTTGGCGGCGGTCGTCCCGAAGGAGAGCGTGCGGCTGCCCGGGGCGCCGTCGTCGTCCTCCACGCCGACCCGGACCGTGTAGCGGGTGCCGGCGGCCAGCGGGGCCGTGGAGTGCCAGCGCTTCCCGTCCGCGTCGAGTTCGCCCGCCAGGTGGCGTCCGGCCGCGTCCACCGCCGTCACGTCCGTGATCCGGCCGTCGTCGTCGTTGACGGTGACTTCCAGCGGCTTGTCGGGGTCGACCTTCCGGTCGCCCTCGGAGACGTTGGAGGAGATCTCGTCCGCGGCGTCGTACGGCTTCTCCGCCAGCGGGTGGTCGGATCCGCCGCAGGCGGTCGCGCCTGCGGCCAGGGTCACGGCCAGCAGAGTGCAGCTCACTACGGGGCGGATGCGCGGCGTGCGGTTCATGGATCCACGTTATGGAGGCACGTCCGCGTCAGCGCGCGGGGTGACTGCAAACGGGGGGCCCGTACTCCTCTCGGTGGAGAAGTACGGGCCCCCCGTCAGGTGGAGCGGTGGAGCGGTGTCACTGGGTGCGGTTCTCACCGCGGTAGTACTCGAAGACCCAGCCGAACAGACCGATCATGATCACCGGGGCCGAGAAGTACAGCAGCCACCAGCCGAAGATGACGCCCATGAAGGCGAGCGCACCACCGATCGCCAGCGAGAGCGGCTGCCAGCTGTGCGGGGAGAAGAACCCCACCTCGCCGGCCTCGTCCGCGACGTCGGCCTCCTTGTTGTCCTGCGCCATGGCGTCGACCCGCCGGGCCGTGAAGGCCAGGTAGAAGCCGATCATCACGCTCAGACCGAAGGACAGGAACAGCGCGGTGGTACCGACGGGCTCCTTCGCCCACACGCCGTAGGTGATGGCCATGGCGAGCATGAAAATGCTCAGCCAGAGGAACATCTTGCCCTGGATCTTCACTTGCCGGCCTCCTTGCCGCCAGCGAGGGCCTTGTCATCCTCGGAGTGGTGCCCCAGCTGCTCCAGCGCGGCGATCTCCGGGTGGTGCAGGTCGAAGGCCGGGGATTCGGAACGGATCCGGGGCAGGGTGAGGAAGTTGTGCCGCGGCGGCGGGCAGGAGGTCGCCCACTCCAGCGAACGGCCGTAGCCCCACGGGTCGTCGACCTCGATCTTCTTGCCGTACTTGGCGGTCTTCCACACGTTGTAGAAGAACGGCAGCATCGACAGGCCGAGCAGGAACGAGGCGATCGTCGAGATCGTGTTCAGCGCGGTGAAGCCGTCCGCCGCGAGGTAGTCCGCGTAACGACGCGGCATGCCCTCGGCACCGAGCCAGTGCTGCACCAGGAACGTGCCGTGGAAGCCCACGAACAGCGTCCAGAACGTGATCTTGCCGAGCCGCTCGTCCAGCATCTTGCCGGTGAACTTCGGCCACCAGAAGTGGAATCCGGAGAACATCGCGAACACCACGGTGCCGAAGATGACGTAGTGGAAGTGCGCGACGACGAAGTACGAGTCCGAGACGTGGAAGTCCATCGGGGGCGACGCCAGGATCACGCCGGTCAGACCACCGAAGGTGAAGGTGATCAGGAAGCCGACGGCCCAGAGCATCGGTGTCTCGAAGGACAACGACCCCTTCCACATCGTGCCGATCCAGTTGAAGAACTTCACCCCGGTCGGTACCGCGATGAGGAACGTCATGAACGAGAAGAACGGCAACAGCACACCGCCCGTGACGTACATGTGGTGCGCCCACACGGTCACGGAAAGACCGGCGATGGCGATCGTCGCGCTGATCAGACCGATGTAACCGAACATCGGCTTCCGGCTGAAGACCGGAATTACCTCGGAAATGATTCCGAAGAATGGTAGGGCGATGATGTACACCTCTGGATGGCCGAAGAACCAGAAGAGGTGTTGCCAGAGCAATGCGCCGCCATTGGCCGCGTCGAAGATATGTGCGCCGAATTTACGGTCGGCCTCCAGCGCGAAGAGCGCGGCGGCGAGGACCGGGAAGGCCAGCAGGACCAGCACACCGGTCAGCAGGACGTTCCAGGTGAAGATCGGCATGCGGAACATCGTCATGCCGGGGGCACGCATGCAGATGATCGTGGTGATGAAGTTGACCGAACCGAGGATCGTGCCGAAGCCGGAGAAGGCCAGACCCATGATCCACATGTCGGCGCCGACACCCGGCGACCGGACCGCGTCCGAGAGCGGGGAGTAGGCGAACCAGCCGAAGTCCGCCGCACCCTGCGGGGTGAGGAAGCCGGCCACCGCGATGATCGAGCCGAACAGGTACAGCCAGTAGGCGAACATGTTCAGCCGCGGGAACGCCACGTCGGGCGCGCCGATCTGCAGCGGCATGATCCAGTTCGCGAATCCGGCGAACAGCGGCGTCGCGAACATCAGCAGCATGATCGTGCCGTGCATCGTGAACGCCTGGTTGAACTGCTCGTTCGACATGATCTGCGTGCCGGGACGGGCCAGTTCGGCGCGCATGAAGAGCGCCATCAGACCGCCGATGCAGAAGAACGCGAACGACGTGACCAGGTACATCGTGCCGATCGTCTTGTGGTCAGTGGTGGTCAGCCACTTGACGACGACGTTTCCCGGCTGCTTGCGCCGGACCGGCAGCTCGTCCTCGTACGAGTCGTCTGCTGCCGCGGCACCCTGAGATTCGTTGAGGATGCTCACAGTTTGTTCGTCTCCGCATTCCTGGCCGGGTCAGTCTGCTCGATGCCGGCCGGCACGTAGCCCGTCTGGCCCTTCTTCGCCAGCTCCTTCAGATGCGCCTGGTAGCGCTCCGGGGAGACGACCTTGACGTTGAAGAGCATTCGGGAGTGGTCGACGCCGCAGAGCTCGGCGCACTTGCCCATGAAGGTGCCCTCCTGGTTGGGAGTCACCTCGAAGGCGTTGGTGTGGCCCGGAATGACGTCCTGCTTCATGAGGAACGGCACCACCCAGAAGGAGTGGATGACGTCACGCGAAGTCAGGACGAAGCGGACCTTCTCGCCCTTCGGCAGCCACAGGGTCGGACCCGGGTTGCCGTTCTGCGGGTTCCGGGTTCCCGGGATGCCGAAGTCGTAGACGCCTTCGGCGTTCTTCGGGAAGTCCTTCTGGAGCCGGTCGGGGATGGCGTCGAGTTCCTTGGGGATCTCGCTGCCCGTGGCGGACGAGCCGTCCACGTCCTCGATGTAGTTGAATCCCCAGCTCCACTGGTAGCCGACCACGTTGATGGTGTGGGCGGGCTTGTCGGAGAGCGAGAGGAGCTTCGATTCATCGCGTGCGGTGAAGTAGAACAGCACCGAGACGATGATCAGGGGTACCACGGTGTACAACGCCTCGATGGGCATGTTGTACCTGGTCTGCGTAGGAACCTCGACCTTGGTTCGGCTGCGCCGGTGGAAGATGACGCTCCACAGGATCAGACCCCAGACCAGCACGCCCGTGGCGAGCGCTGCCGCCCACGAGCCCTGCCAGAGAGAAAGGATCCGTGGTGCCTCTTCCGTTACCGGCGTGGGCATACCGAGGCGGGGGAAGTCCTTGTATGTGCAACCGGTTGCGGTCGCCAGGATCAGGCCCGCAGTCAGCACCTGCGGCAGCTTCCGCCGCATCGGGCGCCGCGACGAGCGGTCGGAGCCGTTGGGACTCACGTAGCGCCTTCCCGAGAGTCTCGCCCGCGCGGTCGGCGCGGCCGTCTTTCTGGTCGGTCGCCGCCCTGACGCGGGCAGGGGTTTGGATGTTTATGCGGACCAAACCCTACTGGACGCTATTTGGGGTCGCGCGGGGAGGGTGCCCAACGCGCCGTCCGACTCCCCGAAGGGGTGGAATGCGCGCCTCCGGCCGCCATCTGACGCCCCCTCTCCCGGCTGCCCGGAAGGCCCGTCCCCGCCCCGGCCCGGCGGGGGCTAGCGTGGCCGGGTGCCCTACTTCGACACCGCTTCCTCCGCTCCCCTGCACCCCGTCGCACGCCAGGCGCTGCTTGCCGCGCTGGACGAGGGCTGGGCCGATCCGGCCAGGCTCCACCGCGAGGGGCGGCGGGCCGGGCTGCTGCTGGACGCCGCCCGGGAGGCCGCCGCCGAGGCCGTCGGCTGCCGGCCGGACGAGCTCACGTTCACCCCTTCGGGTACCCGGGCGGTGCACACCGGAATTTCCGGGGCGCTCGCGGGCCGTCGGCGTGTCGGCCGTCATCTGGTCGTCTCCTCGGTCGAACACTCGTCGGTACTCCATTCGGCCGCCGCCCACGAGGCCGAGGGCGGCTCGGTCTCCGAGGTGGCGGTGGACCGCTCGGGGGCGGTGAGCGCGGCGGAGTGGGCGGAGGCGCTGCGGGCGGACACCGCGCTGGCCTGTCTGCAGTCCGCCAACCACGAGGTCGGCACCGAGCAGCCGGTGGCGGAGGTCGCGGAGGTCTGCCGGGAGGCGGGGGTGCCGCTGCTGGTGGACGCGGCTCAGTCGCTGGGCCGGACGCCGGTGCCGGGCGGCTGGTCGCTGCTGGTGGGCAGCGCCCACAAGTGGGGCGGGCCCTCGGGGGTGGGTCTGCTGGCGGTGCGCAAGGGGGTGCGGTTCGCGCCGCGGGGGCCGGTCGACGAGCGGGAGTCCGGGCGGGCGGCGGGGTTCGAGAACATTCCGGCGATCGTCGCCGCGGCGGCCTCGCTGCGGGCGGTGCGGGCCGGGGCGGAGGCCGAGGCCGCGCGGCTGCGGGTCCTGGTGGACCGGATCAGGAGCCGGGTGCCGGAGCTGGTGCCCGATGTGGAGGTGGTCGGCGATCCGGTGCGGCGGCTGCCGCACCTGGTGACCTTCTCCTGTCTCTATGTCGACGGGGAGGCCCTGCTGCACGAGCTGGACCGGGCGGGTTTCTCCGTGTCGTCCGGCTCGTCCTGCACCAGCAGCACGCTGACGCCGAGCCATGTGCTCAGGGCGATGGGGGTGCTGTCGGAGGGGAACGTACGGGTCTCGCTGCCGGACGGCACCCGCGACGAGGAGGTCGACGACTTCCTGGAGGCGCTGCCCCGGGCGGTGGCGGAGGTACGGGCGAGGCTCGGCGCGCCCGCGTCGGCGGCCCCCTCCCCCTCCCCGGCCGCGTCCCTGGTGGTCGACGCGCTCGGGAAGCGCTGCCCGATCCCGGTGATCGAGCTCGCAAAGGTGATCGGGGAGGTACCGGTGGGCGGGACGGTGACGGTGCTCTCCGACGACGAGGCGGCGCGTCTGGACATTCCCGCCTGGTGCGCGATGCGCGAGCAGGAGTACGTGGGCGAGGAGCCGGCGGAACGCGGCTCGGCTCATGTGGTCCGCCGGCTCGTCTGAGGAGCCCGTCGGGCGGCCTCCGGCCGGGTCCGCGCCCGGCCGGAGGTCACCCGGCATCCGTCGGGTCAGGCCAGGTGGACACGGACCTCGGCGGCGGCGTCGTGGCCGTACGCCTTGGTGAAGCGGTCCATGAAGTGGGCGCGGCGCAGGGTGTACTCCTGGGTGCCGACCGTCTCGATGACCAGGGTGGCCAGCATGCAGCCGACCTGGGCGGCGCGCTCCAGGCCGACGCCCCAGGCGAGACCGGAGAGGAATCCGGCGCGGAAGGCGTCGCCGACACCGGTCGGGTCGGCCTTGCTCTCCTCCTCCGGGCAGCCGACCTCGATCGGGTCCTCGCCCACGCGCTCGATCCGGACGCCGCGGGAGCCGAGCGTGGTGACCCGGTGGCCGACCTTGCTCAGGATCTCCTCGTCGGTCCAGCCGGTCTTGGACTCGATGAGCCCCTTCTCGTACTCGTTGGAGAAGAGGTACGTGGCGCCGTCGAGGAGGATCCGGATCTCCTCGCCGTCCATCCGGGCGATCTGCTGCGAGAAGTCGGCGGCGAACGGGATGCCCCGGGAGCGGCACTCCTCGGTGTGGCGGAGCATGCCCTCGGGGTCGTCGGCGCCGATCGAGACGAGGTCGAGGCCGCCCACCCGGTCGGCGACGGCCTGCAGCTCGATGAGCCGGGCCTCGCTCATCGCGCCCGTGTAGAAGGAGCCGATCTGGTTGTGGTCGGCGTCCGTGGTGCAGACGAAGCGGGCGGTGTGCAGGACCTCGGAGATCCGGACCGAACCGGTGTCGACGCCGTGCCGGTCGAGCCAGGCGCGGTACTCGTCGAAGTCGGAGCCCGCGGCGCCGACCAGGATCGGGTTCGTACCGAGCAGACCCATGCCGAAGCAGATGTTGGCGGCGACACCGCCCCGGCGCACGTCGAGGTTGTCGACCAGGAAGGAGAGCGAGACCGTGTGCAGCTGATCCGCGACCAGCTGGTCGGTGAAACGGCCGGGGAAGGTCATGAGGTGATCGGTGGCGATGGAGCCGGTGACTGCGATTCGCACGGGGAGACTGCTCCTGCGGAGATCGGGGGGAACGGCTGGCGGTGTTCCCGGGGCGGCGTGACAGTTCACGCTACCCGTTCCCCGGACCCGGCTGAAGCGGGGAAAACTACCCGATAGTAGGGCTTTCTTCCTGAGCTGTGTGATGCCTACGGTGCGGTTATGTCGAACCACAACGCCACGCGCGAGTCCGAGATGAGCCTGGCCGAGCTGCGCGGGGACTGCGCACGGATGGCTCCGCACTGGGTGGCCCACCCGAAGTCTGCCCCTGTTCCGGTGGCTCCGTCCCGGATTCACGGGGTCACCGTGCCCGCGGCCTCCGCCCGGCTGGTCGATGCCATGCCCGAGTACGGCGACTGATTCCGGCCGGTATCGGCACGTTGCCGGTACCGGCAGCGATCGCGCCCCGCCCCGGAGGGAACCGCTCGCGCCCCTGCCCCGTCCCACCGTTGTCCCCGGACCCCGGGGACGGACGACGGGCCGGATCACGGCATGTGACGGCCACGCAGGCGAAGGAGCGATCCGGTGAGCACCGAGCGACCCGACAACGACGTGACCGGCCCCCGGCGGCGTTCGCCGCTCGCCGTGGCCTCGGTGGCGGCAGCCGTACTGCTGGCCGGGGGTGGCGGCGCCTACTGGGCCGCGACCGCCGCCGACGGTGACCGCGCGACGACCGGCAGTGCGGACGACAGCGGCGGCGCCCCTCCCCCGCTGGCCCTGGACGCCGGATCGGACGGGCCCGCGCGGTCCGACGGGCCCGTGCGGGGCATCGCACCGGGCGAGCCCGACCCGAACGGCGGCCGGGTGGTCTACCGGGTGTCCGGCGAGCTGCCCCAGGGACCCGACAGGGCCGCGGTGCGGCGCGCGACGGGCACCGTCTCGGCCGCCGAGGTGACCCGGCTGGCGAAGGCGCTGGGGCTGCCGGGGACGCCGCGGGCGGAGGGCACGACCTGGACGGTGGGGTCCGCCGGGGACGGCTCGGGCCCGGTCCTGCGGGTGGAGAAGCAGGCCCCGGGCACCTGGACCTTCAGCCGCTACGGCTCCGGCGGCACCGACAACTGCCGTGACACCAAGGTCTGTTCGAGCCAGAAGGTGTCCCCGGGCGGCTCCGGCGACCCGGCGGGCGAGAGCGTCGCCAAGGCCGCCGCGACCCCGATCCTGAAGGCGGTGGGGCAGGACGACGCCGCGCTCGACACCCGCCAGCTCATGGGCTCGGTACGGGTGGTGAACGCCGACCCGAAGGTGGGCGGGCTTCCCACGTACGGCTGGTCGACCGGCATCCAGGTGGGCCCCGGCGGCGAAGTGGTGGGTGGTACGGGGAACCTGAAGGCCCCGGAGAAGAGCGACAGCTATCCGGTGATCAGTGCGGGCGAGGCGCTGAAGCAGCTGAACGGGCGCTCGATGCGCGGGGGCCTGCAGAAGGACATCGGCGGCTGCGCCACCCCCGTACCGCTGCAGGACGGGAAGGGCGACCCGAGGAAGCAGCCGAAGGTGGACTGCGCACGGAGCGCGGCGGAGCAGCCGCCGACGACGACCGTGACGGTCGAGAAGGCGGTCTTCGGCCTGTCGATGCAGTACGTGGCGGGCGAGCGGACGCTCGTGCCGTCCTGGCTCTTCTCGGTGCGGCAGGCCGCCGGGACTCCGGGCACCACGCTGCCGCGGGTCGCCGTGGACCCCTCGTACCTGACGAAGGACGCACCGGCGACGAACGCGCCCGTGCCGACGCCGACCCCGTCCCCCGGGGACGGCGAGAAGTCCGGCCGGCTGCTGTCGTACAGCGCCGACGGGCGGACCCTGTCGGTGAAGTTCTGGGGCGGCGTGTGCAGCACGTACACCGCGAGCGCGGCCGAGGACGGGAACCGGGTCACGGTGACGGTGACGGAGACGAAGCAGCCCGGGAAGAAGGTCTGCATCGCGATCGCCAAGGAGCTGACCCGCACGGTGACGCTGGACGCGCCGCTCGGTGACCGGAAGGTGGTCGACGCGACCTCGGGCGGCGCCGTGCCCCGCGGCTGAGCCGCACGCGCCCACGACGACGGCGGCGGTGGTCCCTGGTCGGGGACCACCGCCGCCGTCGTGCCGTTCCGCCGTTCCCGGGGTCCGCGCGCCCTGTCCGGGCGCGCGGCCCGCGAGGGGTCAGCTGAAGGAGTCCCCGCAGGCGCAGGAGCCCGTGGCGTTGGGGTTGTCGATCGTGAAGCCCTGCTTCTCGATGGTGTCGACGAAGTCGATGGAGGCGCCGCCCAGGTACGGGGCGCTCATCCGGTCGGTGACGACCTTGACGCCGTCGAAGTCCTTCACGACGTCCCCGTCGAGCGAACGCTCGTCGAAGAAGAGCTGGTAGCGCAGGCCCGAGCAGCCGCCGGGCTGGACGGCGACGCGCAGCGCCAGGTCGTCACGGCCTTCCTGCTCCAGAAGGCTCTTGACCTTGGCTGCGGCGGCGTCGGACAGGAGGATGCCGTCGCTCACGGTGGTGGTCTCGTCCGATACGGACATCTGCTTCTCTCCCGGGTTGTACGGAGACTGCTTGCCGACGTTGCAACCGTCGGAGCCGCGGATTCATTCCGGGCCGAGCGCTTGCCTGTTCCATTCATGCTCGCACACCGCTCCCGCGGGGGGATGCGTCACATCGACACTATGGCCGTCGTCAAAGTGACGTGAACCGGATATGATAGATAGCGTCAATTAGACGAAAAGGCTTTCGCAGAAGCTTTCAGCAGAGAAGAAAGGGTGCGTGACGTGACCACGGCCCACCCCGCCCAGGAACTCGACGTCCAGCCGACGCCCCTCGCCCTGCTCCTGCTCGGCCGCGAGGCCGACCCCCGCAGCGAGCGCGGCGTCGAGTGCCCCGGCGACCTGCCATCACCGTCCGACCCGGACCTGGTGGAGCGCGCCCGCGCCGCCAAGGAGAAGCTCGGGGACAAGGTGTTCGTCCTCGGCCACCACTACCAGCGCGACGAGGTCATCCAGTTCGCGGACGTCACCGGTGACTCCTTCAAGCTCGCCCGGGACGCGGCGGCGCGGCCGGAGGCCGAGTACATCGTCTTCTGCGGCGTGCACTTCATGGCCGAGTCCGCGGACATCCTGACCACGGACGACCAGAAGGTCGTGCTGCCGGACCTGGCGGCGGGCTGTTCCATGGCGGACATGGCCACCGCCGAGCAGGTCGCCGAGTGCTGGGACGTGCTGACCGAGGCCGGGATCGCCGAGCAGGTCGTGCCCGTCTCGTACATGAACTCCTCCGCCGACATCAAGGCGTTCACCGGGCGGCACGGCGGCACCATCTGCACCTCGTCCAACGCCCAGCGGGCCCTGGAGTGGGCCTTCGAGCAGGGGGAACCCTCGGCGACCAAGGTGCTCTTCCTGCCCGACCAGCACCTCGGCCGGAACACCGCGGTCCGGGACCTGGGGATGTCGCTGGAGGACTGCGTCCTCTACAACCCGCACAAGCCGAACGGCGGCCTGACCGCCGAGGAGCTGCGGAACGCGAAGATGATCCTGTGGCGCGGACACTGCTCGGTGCACGGCCGCTTCTCGGTCGAGTCCGTGAACGACGTGCGCGAGCGGATACCGGGCGTCAACGTCCTGGTGCACCCGGAGTGCAAGCACGAGGTCGTGGCCGCGGCCGATCACGTGGGCTCGACGGAGTACATCATCAAGGCCCTGGAGGCGGCCCCGGCCGGCTCGAAGTGGGCGATCGGCACCGAGCTGAACCTGGTGCGCCGCCTGGCGAACCGGTTCGCGGCCGAGGACAAGGAGATCGTCTTCCTCGACCGGACGGTGTGCTTCTGCTCGACGATGAACCGCATCGACCTGCCGCACCTGGTGTGGGCCCTGGAGTCGCTGGTCGAGGGCAACCTCGTCAACCGGATCGAGGTCGACCCGGAGACGGAGAAGTACGCGAAGCTGGCGCTGGAGCGGATGCTGGCGCTGCCGTAGCCGCGGCCCCGCAGGGCCCCGGGGCGCCTTCGGGCGTTTCCCGGGGCCTTTCGCGTGGGCGGTGGAGGCGGGGCCGGTTTTCCCCGTACGCCCCTCGGGACGTCCGTACCGTAACTACGCTGCTACTCACCGCAGCGAACGTTTCAGGGGGTACGGCACCGCATGACTTCTCGCAGCCCGGTGGACGACCTGGTGGTCGTCGTCCCGGGCATTCTCGGCAGCCGGCTGGCCGACGCGGACGGGCACGAGGTCTGGGGCCTCTCGGGCCGGGCCCTTCTCCGGGGCATCCGCACCCTCGGCCGGTCCGTCAAGGACCTGACGCTCCCCGCGGACCTGGGCGACGGGCACCCGGGCGACGGCGTGCGCCCGCTCGGTTTGATGCACGACCTGCACGGGCTGCCGGGCGTCTGGACGCTCGTGGACGGCTACGACGGCTTCCTGGACTGGCTGGAGCGCCACTTCACGCTGCACCGCCGGGGCGACGGGGAGGAGGCCGACGCCCCCGCCAACCTGGTCGGCTTCGCGTACGACTGGCGGCTGTCCTGCCGCTACAACGCGGACCGGCTGGCCGAGCGGGTGGACGAGGAGCTCGGCCGCTGGCGGGCCTCGGCGCCGGAGCGGGCGGAGGCCCGGGTCGTCCTCGTCTGCCACTCCATGGGCGGCCTGGTCGCCCGCCAGTACGTCGAGCGGTGCGGAGGCGCGGAGGTCACCCGGCGCGTGATCACGCTCGGCACGCCGTACCGGGGCTCCCTGGACGCCCTGCTCTCCCTGGTCGACGGGGTGGGACCGGCCCGTATCGGCCTCGCCCCGTTCGCCCGCAGCCTTCCGTCCCTGCACCAGCTGACCCCCGACTACGCCTGCCTGACCACGACCGCCGGCACGCCGCTGCGGTACGCGCGCGAGGTCACCGGGCTGCCCGGCGTCGACGCGGCGCTGTTGCGGGACGCGGAGCTGTTCCACGCCGGCCTGCGGGAGTCGGGGGCGGGAGCGGCGTACGGGGTGGAGTACGTGCCGATCAGCGGGGTGCTCCAGCCGACCCCGACCACCGCCGAGGTCCGGGGCGAGGGACTGACCGGACTGCTCACGATCGACGGAACCGACGAGGGCGGCGACGGCCGCGTGCCCAGGCTGTCCAGCGCCCATGTGGGAGCGGGACGGCCCGCGTACACGCCCTGGGAGAAGCACGGCTCGCTCCAGAACAACACGGCGCTGCGCCAGGCCCTCCACAACTGGCTCACCCCGGACCCACCGGTGCACCGGGGCCCGGGGGCCGCGGACGTCCCGCTGGTGGTGGACGCCCCGGACTCGATCACCGAGGGCGAGGTGTACGAGCTGCGGGCCTCGGTCCCGCCGGACGTACGGGGTCACGACCGGGTGGCCGTCTTCGCGGCGGCCGAGGGGGGACCGGTGCGGACGCTGAACAACCTGGGCGGGGGCCGTTACGCGGCGCGCCTGGCCGGACTTCCGGCGGGAGCGCACCGGGTGCGGGTGAGTACGGGGCACGCGGGCCATGTCGTGATGACCGCGCTGGTACTGGTGCTGGAGGGCGGGGCGGACGATGGTGCGTGAGACGGGCGTGGTGGGGAACGACGGACGGGCGACGGGGCATGAGGCGGACGGGGCAGGCGTGGCGGATGACGGCGGACGCGAGCCGGTGGCGTCGGCGCTGTGCGTGGTGTGCGAGGAGTACGCCGACGAGCGGAGCTTTCCCCGGCTGACCGGGGCGGTGGCCCAGATGGAGGGGATCGCCGGGCTGCTGGCAGGGCTGGGGATCGCGGCGCATGTGGTGGGCGGCGGGAACCCGTCCTGGGCGGCCTTCGACGAGGCCCTCACCGCCTGGAGCGAGGGCTGGCGGGAGACGGGGGCAGCAAAGCCCGCGATCATCGTCTGGTCGGGGCACGGCGTGCTGATCGACGACGAACTGCGCCTCGCGCTCTGCGACCTGGATCTCGACGTCGAGCAGGTGATTCGTGACGCACGCGCCCTCAAGCGGGGCGTCCCGGTCGAGACGCTGGTCAATGACGCGGTGGCGTCGGGTGCCGACCAGATCCTGGTGATCATCGACACCTGCCACGCGGGGGACGCGGTGGGCCGGGGCCTGGAGAAGGCCCTGCGGCGCTGGGAGACCACGTCCACGCCGCCCGGCCAGGTGAAGTGGCTGGGAATCGTGGCGAGTTGTCGGCGCAACGAGATGTCGGACGGCAGTGGCCCCCTGCTCACCGCGTTGGCGGAGGTGCTGAAGGCCGGGCCCGCCGCCACCGAGTACCGCTCGGCATGGAGCGCCCACAACGAGCTGGTCAGCGGCCCGGACCTGCTGGCCGCGCTGAATGAGCGGTGGCGTGGCGAGGGGCAGACACCGGTGACCGCCGCCCTCGGCATCGGCCGGCCGGCCTTCCCGAACCCGCGCCATGTGCCCGGGGCACCCGCCCGGCTGGTGGAGCACCTGGTGCTCGCGGCGCGCGGGGTCGGGTACCGCGAGGAGGGCTGGTTCTTCACGGGCCGGAAGGAGGTGCTGGGCCGGATCGCCGCGTGGCTGGAGGCGGACGACGCCGGGCTCTTCCTGGTGACCGGCCCGGCGGGCTGCGGCAAGTCGGCCGTGCTGGGCCGGATCGCGACGCTCACCGATCCCGTACAGCGTAAGGAGACCGAGGCGCACGGGGGCCTGCGCGAGGACGACCCGGACCCAGGCCTGCGCCCCGACCGCTCCCTCGCCTCCGTATATCTGCGTGGCCTGAGCTCGCTCCAGGCGTCCTCGGACCTGGCCCGGCAACTCGGGCTTCCGGAACCCCGCAACGCGGACGACTTCCGGGCCGAGCTGCGCGAGTTGTCGCCGCGGCCGGTGCTGGTGCTCGACGGCCTGGACGAAGTGCCCGCCGAGCATCTCCGTTCCATGATCGAGGAGTTGGTCTTTCCGCTCAGCCGGACGGTCCCGGTCCTGCTCGGCTCCCGCGACCGTGCGTTCCGCAGCCGCCTGGCGGAGGAGGGGTACGGGGACGAATCGCTGCCGGACGCCCTGGCCCGGCTGATCGGCGCGGGGGTCACCACCGCGGACCTGGAGCGGGAGCCGCACACGCAGGAGGACATCGGTGAGTACGTGTACCGCCGGTGTACGGCCGCCGGTGTCCCGGAGGACCGGGCGCGGCAGACGGGCGACGCGGTCGCGGCGCGGGCCACGGCGGTGGGCGGCGGGTTCCTGTTCGCGCGGTTGGTGACGGGGTCGCTGCTGGCGGGGGCGGCTGTGCGTGATGCCGACGAGGACCAGTGGCTGTCCCGTCTGCCCGACTCCATCGAGGCCGCGTTCGAGGACGACTTGGTGGCGGGGCCGGTGCGGGTCCGGGCGGACGGCACCGAACTGCCGTCCGCCGCACGGGATCTGCTGACCGCGCTGGCGTGGACGGTCCGGCGCGGCATGCCCGCCGGGGGCGTGTGGGAGGAGGTCGCGAGCGCGCTGGGCGGCGGTGACGTGTCGTACGACGAGAGCGACGTGGACTGGGTGCTGTCCGCCTACGGCCGCTACATCGTCGAGGACGTGGAGGGCGGGCAGGCGGTGTTCCGGCTGTACCACCGCGAGTTCGTGTCGCATCTCGCGGGGCGGGAGGAGTCTGCTGAAGAGGTGGTGTTGAGCGCGCTCGTCACGCACGTCGAACGGCGAGCGGTGGGCGGCGACTTGGGGGCGGTCGATCCGTACGTGGTGCGGGGGCTTGCGCGGCACGCGGCTCTGGCGGGTGCACCGGGGATGGAGATGCTGCTGGGGCTGGTGGAGCGGGTCGGGGCGAGCGTGGCGCCGTATCTGGCCGAGGCGTTGCACCAATTCTCCCGGCGGCTCGGAGCGGAAGGGGATCTGGACACTGCGCTGTCCGCCGCCCGGGAGGCACTGTCGCTGTGGGAGGAACTGGAGCGGGAATCTCCCGGAAGCCATCGGGCCGCAGTGGCCCATGCCCTGATGAATGTCGCCGTCCGCTGCGCCGACACCGGCGACCGCGCGGGGGCTCTGGCACCCGCGCGGGAGGCAGTCCGCATCCAGCGGGCACTGGCCGATTCCGGAGCCGACGGCACGCTCCCGGCCCTGGTGAACTCCCTCAGCACCCTCGGCGGCAGCCTCGCAGAAGTCGGCGACCACGAAGGCGCACTCGATCCGGCACGGGAGGCCGTACGCATCTGCCGCGAACTCGCCGTACACAGCCCGGCGGCCTTCCGCCCAGGGCTCGCCCGTACGCTCACCAACCTCTCGGCGCATCTGGGTTCCAGCGGACAGCACCGGGCCGCGCTGTCACACGCGAAGGAAGCGGTCGGCATCTACCGCGAACTCGACGCGCTTCACCCTGGCGTGTTCCTGGACGATCTCGCCACCGTCCTCACCAATCTGGCAGTCCATCTCAGCCAGACCGGCGCCCACACGGACGCGCTGCCGCCCGCAGAGGACGCGGTCCGCATCCAGCGGGCCCTGGCCCGAGGCCACTTCGGCGCGCTACTCCCGTTGGCCCGCTCCCTGAACAATTTGTCCGCGCGCCGCGCCGCCGCCGGGGACCGTGCAGGGGCCCTCGCGTCCATCCAGGAGGCGGTGGACATCTACCGGGACCTCGGTTCGCGTCATCCGACCGCGTTCCGGCCCGGTCTGGCCGACGCTCTCACCAATCTGTCCCAGCGGATCTCCGCCACCGGAGACCCCGCAGGGGCGCGTGCCCCGGCTCAAGAGGCCGCGCGTCTGTACTCCAAGCTGGCTGCGGAGCACCCCGTCGCGTTCCAGGCGAAACGCGCGGTGTCCCTGAACAACCTGGCCGGAACATTCACCGACGGAGAGTCGGAATCCGCCGTGGTATTGATGCGAGAGGCCGTACGCATCCAGCGCGAACTGGCCGCAGAGCAGCCGGCCGCACACCTCCCAGCCCTCGCCGACTTCCTCCACAACCTCGCCAGGAAGCTCGTCGCTGCCGGGGACCCCGGGGCAGCCCTGCCCGAGGCCGAAGAAGCGGTGAGCGTCTCTCGCCGCCTCGTCTCGCGGGGCCCTGGCGCGTCCTCTCCCCGGCTCGCCACGACGCTCTGCCACCTGGGCACCAACCGCGTCCTCCTCGGCAACGTCTCAGGGGCACTCGCATCGACCTGGGAAGCTCTCGTCATCCAGCGCGAACTCGCCGCACAGCAGCCTGCCTTCCGGCCGGACCTCGCATCGACGCTCATCAACCTGGCCACCCACCTCAACGAAGCCGGGGACCCTGCCGCCGCGGTGCGGACAGCGGAGGAATCCGTTGTCCTCCACCGCGAACTCACCGCAGAGAACCCGGCCGCCTTCCGAGCTGACCTCGCCACCGCCCTCGCCTCTCTCGCGGCGAGTCTCGCCGCCGCAGGCAGTCCGGAGAAAGCACTCGCGCCAGCGCATGAATCCGTACGGCTATGGCGTGAAGTCGTCGCCGACCAGGCCGACGCCTTCCTTCCCAAGCTCGCCACCACCCTCAACAACCTCAGCGTGTACCTGGAGCAGAACCGCGACTTCGACGGGGCGGTGGCCACGGCGCGGGAAGCCGTCGCCATCCGTCGGAACCTGGCCATGGCGCATCCCGGAGCGTTCGAGACCATGTTCGTCACCGCTCTCAACAACCTGGCCAAATCTCTCGCCTGCACGGACGACCACACCTCGGCGGTCCACGCATTCGACGACGCTGTGGAGAGCTTCGCGACAACCCACCCCGCGACCGCCCGCCGTCTCCGCGTCGAGCGCGGCGTTTTCCTCCTGTCCTGCCCCGCCCCCCAGGCCGAGGCCGGCGTACGTGAGCTGGTGGCGTTCCTGGCCAAGGATTCCGGCGGAACAAGAGAGCCGGGAGGGCCGGACCCCGTGACCGTACGGGCCCGGCAGGCGCTGCGCGCGTACGGCGATCCCGGCGCGGTCCGCACGGCGTGGGAGGAGGAGACCTTCGCCCCCGCACCGGCGTGGCTCACCCTCTCGCCGGAGACCCGGACCCTCATCAGTTCCTGGATGTTCGCGCCCAACTGGCCCGAGTCACGCGACATCTGGTCCCAGAATGCCGAGGTGCTCAGTGGTGAGGAGGCGGCGACCGCCCTCGACGAGCTGGCGCTCCTGGACCCCCGTACCGCGCAGCGGCACATCGCGCTCCGCGAGGCCGTCCTCGCCCACGGCGTGACCGCCGCCTACGATCCGCTGATCCTCGGGGAGCAGTTGGCGGAGTGGGTGGGCTGCGCGGACTGGGCGGAGTCACGGGCCTTCCTCCGGGACCACCCCCGCCTCCTGCACACCACGCCCTCCGAGGACACCCCCCTCGCGCACGTCGCCGTTCTCGATGTCGCCCGTGCCGAAGGAGTGGACGCCGCGTACCGCCTCGTCGAGGACCGTGACGCCCTCCAGGCGTATGTGGAGAGGGCGTTGGCGGCCGGGGACGGCAACGCGCTGATGCACGCGGCCGCCGTCGAGGGGCAGGTCTTCGACGACAAGCTGTCCTCCCTCACCCACGCCCAGGCGGGCATGGTGCTGTCCGGAGTGGTCGAGAGCATCGAGCCGGGCGATCTGGCCACGCTCCTCCCCCGCGCGCCCGAGGAGACCCGTGCCCGGCTGCTGAGGGAGATCCTCGCCCTCAGCGTCCGGCACGCCCATCCGCACGGTGAGACATGGCTCCGGATCGTCCAGGCCCTCAACGGGGCCGGCTGACGCCCGCCCGCCGGTTGCGGACCGCATCGGGAGCCCGGGAGGAACAGGGAGGGCCCTGTCCCACGCAGATGCGTGGGACAGGGCCCTCCCGTCGTGCGCCGTGCATCAGGCCCGCGCGGGCTCGGCCTCCCGGGCCTCGTCCGACTCGGGTCCGGCAGGCTCCGCGATGCCCGCCTTCCTCGCCCGCTTGGCGTCCTTCTTCTTCGCGCGGCGCTCCTTGCGGAGTTCGACCATCGCGTAGAGCGTCGGGACCAGGAGCAGGGTCAGCAGGGTCGAGGTGACCAGGCCGCCGATCACCACGACGGCGAGCGGCTGCGAGATGAAGCCGCCCTCGCCGGTGACGCCGAGCGCCATCGGGAGCAGGGCGAAGATCGTCGCCAGGGCGGTCATCAGGATCGGGCGGAGCCGGTGGCGGCCGCCCTCGACGACCGCTTCGACGACGCCCATGCCCTGGGCCCGGTACTGGTTGATCAGGTCGATCAGCACGATCGCGTTGGTCACCACGATGCCGATCAGCATCAGCATGCCGATCATCGCCGGGATGCCCATCGGGGTGTCGGTGGCGACGAGCAGGCCGATCGCCCCGGTCGCCGCGAACGGGATGGAGACCAGCAGGATCAGCGGCTGGACCAGGGACCGGAAGGTCGCCACCAGCAGCATGAAGACGATCGCGATCGCCGCCAGCATGGCCAGGCCGAGCTTGGCGAACGAGTCGTTCTGGTCCTCGGTGACCCCGCCGATGGTGGCGGTGGCGCCCTCGGGGAGCTCCAGCGCGTCGATCTTCTTCTGCAGCGCGGTGCTGACCGCACCGGTGTTGTCGCTGGTGGGCTTGGCGGTGATGGTGGCGGCGCGCTGGCCGTCGATCCGGGTCATCGAGACCGGGCCGGGGACCAGCTCCACGTCGGCGACCCGGCCGAGCTCGACCGGGCCGAGGGGCAGGGCCTTCAGCTCGGCCATGGTGGTGGCCGGGTGGGCGGACTTGATGACGACGTCCCGCTCGGTGTCGTCCATGACCGCCTTGCCGGCCGGGGTGCCGCGCACCGCTCCGGCGACGGCCGCGCCGAGCGCGCTCTGGTCGAAGCCGGCGTCCGCCGCCCGGGCGTTGGGCTTCACCGAGATCCGCGGGACGCTCTGCGACAGGTCGCTCTGGACGTCGGTGACGTCATCGATCCCGGCGACCGCGCCGCGCACCTTCTCGGACGCCTTGCGCAGCACGTCCGCGTCGGCGGCCTTGACCACGACGCTGAGGTCCTGGCTGCCGAAGCCGTCGCCCGCGGAGATGGTGGTGTCACCGATGCCGTCGAGCTCGCCGAGCGCCTTGTCGATGCGCTTCTGGGTGGCGTCGAAGTCGCCCGAGTCCTTCAGGGTGACCTGGTAGGTGGCCTGGTTGGAGCCGGTACCGCCGCCGAAGGCCGCCATGAAGCCGGAGGAGCCGACGGTGACCTGGTAGTCCTTGACGCCCTTGTCGTCGGCGAGGAGCTTCTCGACCTTCCTGGCCGCCTCGTCGGCGGCCGCCAGGCTGGTGCCGGGGGTCAGCTCCTGCTTGATGGAGAGGACCTCCTGCTCGCCCTGGTCGAAGAAGTTGGTCTTCAGCAGCGGGGCCATGCCGAAGGTGCCGAGCAGCACCACGACGGCGATGACGAGGCTGGTGACACGGCGCCGGGTCGCGAAGCGGAGCACCGGGACGTACAGCCGCTGGAGCCGGCTGCGGGCCTCCTTCTCCTCCGCCTTGCGACGGGCCTCGTCCGGGTCGTCCAGGGCGGTGCCCTTGGGGGCGCGCAGGAACCAGTACGACAGGACGGGCACCACGGTCAGCGAGACCAGCAGGGAGGCCAGCAGGGCCGCGGTGACGGTCAGCGAGAAGGAGCCGAAGAGCTCGCCGACCATGCCGCCGACGAGGCCGATCGGCAGGAAGACGGCGACCGTGGTGAGGGTCGAGGAGGTGACCGCGCCGGCCACTTCCTTCACCGCGGTGATGATCGCCGACTGGCGCTCCTCGCCGTAGCCGAGGTGGCGCTTGATGTTCTCCAGGACCACGATCGAGTCGTCGACGACCCGGCCGATGGCGATGGTCAGCGCGCCGAGCGTGAGCATGTTGAGCGACAGGTCCCGGGTCCAGAGCACGATCAGCGCGAGGACCACGGAGAGCGGGATGGAGACCGCGGTGACCAGCGTCGAGCGCAGCGACGCGAGGAAGACCAGGATCACGACGACGGCGAAGAGCAGACCGAGCGCGCCTTCGGTGGTCAGGCCGGAGATCGCCTTGGAGACGGCGGGGCCCTGGTCGGAGACGACGGTCAGTTCGGCGCCGGCGCCGAGGTCCTTGCGGAGGTCGGGGAGCTTGTCCTTGACCGCGTCCGAGATCGCGACGGCGCTGCCGTCCTTGTCCATGGTGGCCATCACTGCGAGGCTCGGGCGGCCGTTCGTCCGGGTGATGGAGACCGCGGCGGCCTGCTCCTGCTCGACCTTCGCGACGTCACCGACGCGGACCGGCTTGCCGCGCTCGCCCGGTGCCGCGCCCTGGGGGGCGATCCGCAGGTCCTCGATCTGCTTCAGGGAGGTGAAGGCGCCGCCGACCTGGACGGTGCGGCTCTTGCCGGACTCGGAGAACGAACCGGCCGGGACGGTCGCGCCGCCCGCCTGGAGCGCCTGGGCGAGCGTCATGGCGTTCAGCCCGGCGGCGGCGAGCTTCTTGTCGTCGGGGGTGACGGAGACCTGGAGGTCGCGCACCCCGTCGACGGTGACCTGGCCGACGCCGCTGATGTCCTCCAGGGCGGGGACGACCGTGCGGTCCAGCTGCTCGGCGAGCGCCTGCTGGTCCTTGTCGGAGGTGACGGCGAGGACGACCGCCGGGATGTCGTCGGTCGAACCGGCGATGACCTGCGGGTCCACGTCGTCGGGAAGCAGCGCGCGGGCGCGGTTGACCGCCTGCTGGATGTCGGCGACGAGCTGCTTGGTGCCCCCGCTGTCGAAGTCGAAGGACGCCATGATGACGGCGCTGCCCTCGCTGGCGGTGGAGGTGATGCCGGTGACCCCGTCGACCGCCTCCAGGGAGTTCTCCAGCGGTTCGACGACCTGCTTCTCGACCACATCGGGGGACGCGCCCTGATAGGGGGCGAGCACCGACACCATCGGAAGCTCGATGGTGGGCAGCAGCTGCTGCTTGAGCTGCGGGATCGCGATCGCTCCGAATACGAGCGCGACGATCGAGATCAGTCCGATCAGGGCCCGTTGCGCGAGGCTGAATCTGGACAGCCAGGACATGGGTGAGGTCTCTCTTCTGTGGCTTGCGCGGCAGGTGGGGCGGGTGACTCGGGACAGACCCGGCCCAGTTACACCTTCGCTCATCGCCGGGGGCGCGGACCTCGGCCCCAGGTTCGCTTTCTCACTGCCCGCATACCGCAGGTGGAGTACGCCGAATCTCCACCCGTTACTCCACCCTGGGGCGCACCAGGCCGGATTCGTAGGCGATTACCACCAATTGCGCCCGGTCCCTGGCGCCCAGTTTCGCCATCGCCCTGTTCACATGGGTCTTGACCGTGAGCGGGCTGACGACGAGCCGCTCGGCGATCTCGTCGTTGGAGTGGCCGCCCGCGACCAGGACGAGCACCTCGCGCTCGCGGCCGGTGAGCGCGGCGAGCCGTTCCGAGTACTCCGCGGCGCTCGGGCCCTCGCCGTCCGAACTGCCGCCCTGGGCGAGGAAGGTGGCGATCAGGCCCTTGGTCGCGGCCGGTGAGAGCAGTGCCTCGCCGGCCGCGGCGATCCGGATGGCGTTGAGGAGTTCCTCGGGTTCCGCCCCCTTGCCGAGGAAGCCGGACGCCCCGGCCCGCAGCGACTGCACCACGTACTCGTCCACCTCGAAGGTGGTGAGCATGACGACCCGTACGTCCGACAGTTCCGGGTCGGCGCTGATCATGCGGGTCGCGGTGAGCCCGTCCGTACCGGGCATCCGGATGTCCATCAGCACCACGTCGGCCCGGGTGGAGCGGGCGAGTTCCACGGCCTGCGCGCCGTCCGCCGCCTCGCCGACCACCTCCATGTCCGCCTCCGAGTCGACCAGTACCCGGAACGCGCTGCGCAGCAGCGCCTGGTCGTCGACGAGCAGCACCTTGATGGGCGGTGTCATGTTTTCTCCCCCGTCCGGCCCGCCGTGTCCGGTTCCTCGGACTCCTCCTCGCGGGCCTTGACGGGCAGGATCGCATGGACCCTGAATCCGCCTCCGTAGCGGGGCCCGGCGGTGAGCGTGCCGCCGAGCGCGGTGACGCGTTCACGCATGCCGAGCAGGCCGTGGCCGCCTCCACCGCCGCCGGGCCGGTCGTGGCCGTCGCCCCCGGCCGGCGCGTCCGCGGCGCAGCAGCCCCCGCCGCCCGCGCCGTTGTCGATCACGGTGATCTCGGCGGTGGACCCGACCCGTACGACGCTCACCTCGGCCCTCGCCCCGGGGCCGGCGTGTTTGCGGACGTTGGTCAGTGCCTCCTGGATGACCCGGTACGCGGCGAGGTCGACGGCGGCGGGCAGCGGGGGGCGCCGGTCGGTGCAGGCCACCTCGACGGGGAGCCCGGCCCGGCGGACGGTGTCGACCAGTTCGTCCAGGACCGCGAGGCCGGGGGCCGGTTCGGTGGGCGCCGCGGGGTCGCCGGACTGGCGCAGCAGCCCGACCGTGGCCCGCAGTTCGTCGAGCGCGGAGCGGCTGGCCTCCCGGACGTGGGCCAGTGCTTCCTTGGCCTGGTCGGGGCGCTTGTCCATGACGTGGGCGGCCACCCCGGCCTGGACGTTGACCAGGGCGATGTGATGGGCGACGACGTCGTGCAGGTCGCGGGCGATCCGCAGCCGTTCCTCGGCGACCCTGCGCCGGGCCTCCTCGTCGCGGGTGCGTTCGGCCCGTTCGGCCCGTTCCCTGATCGCGTCGACGAACGCCCGCCTGGAGCGGACGGCGTCCCCGGCCGCCCCGGCCATGCCGGTCCAGGCGAAGACGCCGAAGTTCTCCTGGCTGTACCAGGGGGCCGAGCCGAAGAACATCGCGGCGGCCGTCAGCACCGCCATCGTCAGCAGTCCGACCCGCCAGGTGGTGGGCCGGTCGGTGCGGGCGGCGACGGTGTACAGCGCGATGACGGTGCAGGTCACCACGGGGGCGGGCGGGTCGGACCGCGTCAGTTCGGCGACCGTCAGCCCGGCGGTGGCCACGAGCACCGCCATGGGACGGCGGCGACGCCAGATGAGCGCGACGGCCCCCAGCACCATCAGGAGCACGCTGCCCGGCTCGGGTCTGCGGGTGGCGAAGACGGACCCGTCCGGTGCGCCGGGGTGGACGAAGGACCCGATGATCATGGCCACGAGCACGGCCAGGGCGAGCGCGGCGTCCAGCGCGAGGGGATGGCCGCGCACCCAGTTCCGGACGCGCCGCACCCCGGTTCCGAGGGTGGTCACGTCGAGCTACGTTACGGCGTGTCGCGCGGGGACCGGGCCGGAAGCCGCACATGGGGCCCGGACCCGGGGAACGGGCGCCCGAGGACCGGCCGGGCACGGGAACGGACCGGCGGGCCGCGCGCCGGGCCGCCCCGGACGCACCCGTGCCCCGGGTCCGGCGGGCCGGATCCGGGGCACGGGTCCCGTGCGGGCGGGTGCTGGAGGGCGCCGCGGGTCAGCCGGGGATCAGGCCGTCGTCCCGGAGCATGGCGCGCACCTCTTCGAGGGTCGCGTCGGACGACGGCAGGATCAGCTCGGACGGCTCCAGGGAGTCGTCCGGCAGGGACGTGCCGAGCTCGCGCACCCTGGCCAGGAGTGCGTGGAGCGTGGTGCGGAAGCCCGGGCCGTCCCCGCGTTCCATCTCGGCGAGCAGTTCGTCATCGAGCTCGTCGAGCTCGGCGAGATGGCTGTCGGCCAGGGCGACCTGACCCTCCCCCATGATCCGTACGATCATGACGCTGCCTCAACTCTTGTCGAACCGGTGCGGGGACTGCGACGACTGCCGCTGGGCGGCGTCCTGCGGGCCGCCCTCGATCGCCTGCTGCGACGTGGAGCCGCCGGCCAGCTCGGCCTTCATGCGCTGGAGCTCCAGCTCCACGTCCGTGCCGCCGGAGATCCGGTCCAGCTCGGCGGCGATGTCGTCCTTCGCCGTGCCGGTCGGGTCGTCCAGGGCGCCGGAGGCGAGCAGCTCGTCGATCGCACCGGCGCGCGCCTGCATCTGCTGGGTCTTGTCCTCGGCCCGCTGGATCGCCAGGCCGACGTCGCCCATCTCCTCGGAGATCCCGGAGAACGCCTCGCCGATCCGGGTCTGCGCCTGGGCGGCGGTGTAGGTGGCCTTGATGGTCTCCTTCTTGGTGCGGAAGGCGTCGACCTTGGCCTGCAGCCGCTGGGCCGCGAGGGTGAGCTTCTCCTCCTCGCCCTGCAGCGTGGAGTGCTGCGTCTCCAGGTCGGTGACCTGCTGCTGGAGCGCGGCGCGCCGGGACAGCGCCTCGCGGGCCAGGTCCTCGCGGCCGAGCGCGAGCGCCTTGCGGCCCTGGTCCTCCAGCTTGGCCGACTGTCCCTGCAGCTGGTTCAGCTGCAGTTCCAGCCGCTTGCGCGAAGTCGCCACGTCGGCGACCCCGCGACGCACCTTCTGCAGCAGTTCGAGCTGCTTCTGGTACGAGTAATCGAGGGTCTCGCGCGGATCCTCGGCCCGGTCAAGGGCCTTGTTTGCCTTCGCGCGGAAGATCATTCCCATACGCTTCATGACACCGCTCATGGGCTTCGCGCGCCCCCTTCTGACGGACTGAGCTCCAGCACTCCAACAGAACCCACAGTACGGGCCCTGCCTCTATTACCGCACTGTTCGAGCACGGATGTGCTCCTCCCCAAGGACGACTGCGTCCGGTCACCGCTCCGGCCCAGGGAGTAGGTGGAGGTCGGGGAGAACCGTTACGCCCGCATCCCGCCGAACACGCGGGTACACCAGCCAGGACGCGGGCCGTTGCCGGATCGTTCCCGACCGGCCTGGGGTCATCGCGATCGAACCCGTACCCTTGGACCTTGTGTTCCGTAGCCGTTCGAAGGAAGAGAAGGCGCCCACCGACAAGGTGACGGCGGACCTCTCCAAGCAGCCCCGCGACCCGCAGGCTCCCAAGGGTCGCCCCACCCCCAAGCGCAGCGAGGCACAGTCGCAGCGCCGTCGCGCCTCCAGTGGCGCGCCGCTCGACCGCAAGGAGGCAGCGAAGAGGCAGCGCGAAGCGCGCCGGACGGACCTGGCCAGGCAGCGCGAGGCGCTCGCCAGTGGTGACGAGCGCTATCTGCCGGTCCGTGACAAGGGCCCGGTGCGGCGCTTCGTCCGCGACTACGTGGACTCGCGCTTCTGCGTCGCGGAGTTCTTCCTTCCGCTCGCCGTGATCATCCTGATCATGAGCGTGATCCAGATCAAGAACATCCAGAACATCTCGCTGTTGCTCTGGCTCTTCGTGATCGTGCTGATCGTCGTCGACTCGATCGGGCTCTCGATCCGTCTGCGGAAGCAGCTCAAGGAGCGCTTCCCCGACACCCCCAAGCGCGGCGCGGTCGCCTACGGCCTGATGCGCACGCTCCAGATGCGTCGCCTGCGACTGCCCAAGCCGCAGGTCAAGCGTGGAGAGCGGCCCTGAGTACGCACGTCTCCGGCTCGGCCGGCGGTCCGTCCGCCGGCCCGCCCGACGATGCCGCCCCGGCCGTCACCGGCTTCTCCGGGGCCTCCCCGGTGTGGCTGAAGGAGCTGGGCGGTCTGCGCAACACCGTCCGCCAGGAGCTCGTCGCCCGGCAGCTGGACGAGCAGATCGCGGCCCGTTTCCCGGTCGGGCAGCGGCTGCGGGTGCTCGACGTCGGCATGGGGCAGGGCACCCAGGCGCTGCGCCTGGCCAGGGCGGGGCACACGGTGACCGGCCTGGAGTCCGACGCCGAGATGCTGCGGGTGGCCAGGGAGGCGCTCGGCAGCGAGCCGGCGGGCATCCGTGAGCGGGTCCGGCTGATCGAGGGCGACGGCCTGGACACCGGGGTGCACTTCCTGCCGGGCAGCTTCGACGTGGTGCTCTGCCACGGCGTGCTGATGTACGTCCGGGAGCCGGACGCGATGCTGGCCGGCCTGGCCCGGATGCTGGCCCCGGGCGGGCTGCTGTCGCTGCTCGTGCGGAACGCGGACGCGCTGGCGATGCGCCCCGGGACCGCCGGGGACTGGGACGCGACGCTGGCCGCCTTCGAGAGCGACACGTACACCAACCGGCTGGGCGTCACCGTACGGGCCGACCGGCTGGACGCCCTGACGTCCACCCTCGCCGGGATCGCGGCACCCCTGCACGCCTGGTACGGGGTGCGCGTCTTCACGGACAACGTGAGCAACGACGTGGAGCTCCCCGCCGCGGCGGAACTGGAGCGGGTGCTCGCCGCCGAGGACCGCGCCGGGCGCACGGACCCGTACCGACGGGTGGCCGCGCTGCTGCACCTGTGCGGCGTGCGGGGCTGACCGCCCGCCGTGTCCGGCCGGGCGGACGCGGGCCGCTGCCGGGGCCGCCCGGCGGCGCACCCTGGCCGGCCGAACCCAACAGGCCGCCGGAAGCGCCAAAAGCGACAATCCAGGCATGGACGCTTCCCATTCCCGCAGCCGTGCCCGGCGGCTCCTGCCGCTCCTGACCGCAGGCGTCTGCGCCGCCGTCCTGGTGAGCGGCTGTTCGGACACGGCCTCCAGTTCTCCGGAGGCCGAGCCCAGCAAGCCCGCCTCCGCTTCCGGGACCGCCGGTGACCTGCAGAGCGACTACCAGACCGTGATCAAGAACGTGCTGCCGTCGGTCGTGCAGATCGACGCCGCCGAGAGCCTGGGCTCGGGGGTCGTCTACGACTCCAAGGGCCACATCGTCACCAACGCCCACGTGGTCGGCGACGGGAAGACGTTCAAGGTCACCGTCGCCACGGGCGAGAAGGCGCAGCGCGCCTCGCTGGTGGCCACCTACCCGGAGCAGGACCTGGCCGTCATCAGGCTCGACAGCGTGCCGGACGGGCTGAAGCCCGCGAAGTTCGGCGACTCGGAGAAGGTCGAGGTGGGGCAGATCGTGCTGGCGATGGGTTCGCCGCTGGGGCTGTCCTCCAGCGTCACCCAGGGCATCGTCTCGGCGGTCGGCCGGACCGTCAGCGAGAGCCGCGCGGGCGGCGGCACCGGCGCGACGATCGCGAACATGGTGCAGACCTCGGCGGCGATCAATCCGGGCAACAGCGGCGGCGCGCTGGTCAACCTGGACAGCGAGGTGATCGGCATCCCGACCCTGGCGGCGGTGGACCCGGAGCTGGGCGACAGCGCGGCGCCGGGCATCGGGTTCGCGATCCCGGTGTCGATGGTGAGGACGGTCGCCGACCAGATCATCAAGAGCGGCCGGGTCACCGACTCGGGCCGGGCGGCCCTGAACATCACCGGGCGCACGGTCGTCGACGAGAACTACCAGCCAGCCGGGGTGGCGCTGGTCAGCGTGGAGAAGGGCGGTGCCGCGGAGGAGGCGGGGCTGCGGGCCGGCGACATCGTCACCGGCATCGGCGACGTACCGGTCACGACGATCACGTCCCTGTCGGAGGCGCTCGCCTCGGACAAGCCGGGCCAGAAGGTCACGGTGACGTACCTGCGCAACGGGGCGGAGAAGACCGCGGAGGTCACGCTGGGCGAGATCTAGGACGCACCCGGCGCCCGTCCCCTGCCGGGCGGGCCGGGAACGGCCGTGCGGGCCCGGCGCGGGCCCGCACGATCGTTTCCGCGCCGGGGCGGGGTCAGCCCTGGTCCGCCTGGAGGCTCATGGGGCCGTAGATCTTCGTCGAGTCCTCGAAGAGCGTCACCTGCTCCGCCCCGCCGTCGAGGAGTTCCTTCCAGTACTCGCCGATCCAGGACTCCGCGTCGCCCTGGGTGGTGAATTCCTCCGGCTGCAGCGCCGGCTCCGTCTCCGTACCGTCGGACTTCTCGAACCGCCACGTCCACGCCATGTCCGCCTCCTGGGTCGTGTTGCTGTCCGCAGCCTAGTGCCCCTCCCGGCAACCTCTGCCCCGCGGCGCCGCCCCGCACGCACGCTCCCGCCGGGCGGAACCGGCCGGCCGCGGCGCCGGGGCCCGTGCCCGGTGCGGGGCGGTGCCCGTACCCGCCCGAAGTGTCCCAAGTCGCGCACCCGCCGCGCGGACGCGGGAGGATCGAGGGCGTGGAACTGACTCTCCTCGGCACCGGAGCCCCCGACGGGCTGCCGCGGCCCGAATGCCCCTGCGCCGCCTGCGCCGTCGCCCGCGGGGCGCGCTCGCGGGCCGCCACCTCGCTGCTGATCGACGACGCGCTGCTGCTCGACCTCACTCCGGGGGCCGTGTTCGCCGCGGCCCGTGCGGGGCGCTCGCTGACCGGCGTACGGCAGGTACTGCTCACCCATCCGCACGACGGGCCCGCCGTGGAGCTGCCCCCCGGACTGCCCCCGGCGGGGCGGGTGCCGGACGGCCGGGTGCTGACGCTGATCAGCGGCCACCGGGTGCGGGCGGTGCCCATGGACGCCCCGGGCACCGGGTACGAGGTCACGGCGCCGGAGGGGACGCGGCTGCTCTACCTGCCGCCGGGGGCCGCGCCCGCCGGTCTCGCGGACCCGGTGGCGGAGCCGTACGACATGGTGGTCGGCGACGTGACGGGGCGGCCGGACGCGGTGGCGCGGCTGCGGGCCGTCGGGGCGATCGGCCCGGCCACCGAGATCGTCGCCGTCCACCTGGACCACGACGCGCCGCCCGGGGCCGAGCTGGACCGGCGACTGGCGGCGGCCGGTGCGCGGGTCGTGCCGGACGGGACGACGCTGGGGGTGGGCGAGTACCGCGCGGGGCCGGGGGTGCCGCGGCGCACCCTGGTGACGGGCGGGGCCAGGTCGGGCAAGTCGGTGGAGGCCGAGCGCCGCCTGGAGACGTTCCCCGAGGTGGTGTACGTGGCGACCGGCGGGGGCCGGGAGGGGGACGCCGAGTGGGCGGCCCGGGTCGGCCTGCACCGGGAGCGCAGGCCGGCCGCCTGGCGCACCGAGGAGACCTGCGAGCTGGTGGAGCTGCTGGAGTCGGACGGGCCGCCGCTGCTGATCGACTGCCTGTCGCTGTGGCTGACGGACGCGATGGACCGGGTCGGCGCCTGGGACGACGCGGCGTGGGCGGACGGTGGCGAGGACGCCCTGCGGAAGCGGACCGCCGCCCTGGTCTGCGCGGTGCGCGGAACGCGGCGCACGGTCGTCGCCGTCACCAACGAGACGGGCTCGGGCGTGGTGCCCGCGACGGCCGCCGGACGGCGCTTCCGGGACGAGCTGGGCCGGCTGAACGCCGCGTTCGCCGACGAGTGCGAGCAGGTGCTGCTGGTGGTGGCCGGCCAGGCCCTGACCCTGCGGGGCTGACCGGGGCGCGTGCACGGGCGTGCGGGGCGCGTGCCGTACGCGCCGGGCGGCGGGAGCGGGCCGGGGCCGCTCCCCCGCCACCGCCGCACGCGGGCCCCGGCCGGGACGGGCCGCGCTCCGGCCTGGCGCCGGAAACCCGGCGGGTACTGTTCCGCAGTGAGCCCGCCGCCGGGCTCGCCGGCCCACTCGACGCATCGACCCGCGAGGCAGACCCCCGTGAATCTGGACGACTTCTCCGACCTGATCGAACGCCCCGACGGCGGCGTACGGCGCGACGCCGAGGAACGCCGGGAGCGCATGATCGTTCCCACCGGCGCCCTCGGCCGCCTGGACGAGCTGGGCGAATGGCTCTCGGCCGCGCAGCAGGCCGTCCCGGTCAGGGCGATCGAGCAGCCGCGCGTGGTCCTGTTCGCCGGTGACCACAAGGTGGCCGAGCTGGACGTCTCCGGGCGCGCGGCCGGTACCGCGCACGAGCTGGTGCGGGCCACGCTGGACGGCACGACGCCGCTCGCCGTGCTGGCCCGGCAGTTCTCCGTACCGGTGCGGATCATCGACGCCGGACTGGACTGCGACCCGGAGCTGCTGCCCGAGCCGGTGGTGCGCCACCGGGTGCGGCGCGGCACCGGCCGGATCGACATCGAGGACGCGCTGACGGCCGAGGAGGCCGAGCGGGCGGTACGACTCGGCATCGCGATCGCCGACGAGGAGGCCGACTCCGGCACCGACCTGGTGGTGCTCGGCGATCTGAGCGTGGGCGGCACGACGGCCGCGTCCACGCTGATCGCGGCGCTGTGCGGCACGGACGCCTCGGTGGTCACCGGGCGCGGCGGGGCGGGCATCGACGACCTGGCGTGGATGCGCAAGTGCGCGGCGATCCGGGACGCGCTGCGGCGGGCCCGGCCGGTCCTCGGCGACCAGCTGGAACTGCTGGCCACGGTGGGCGGGGCCGACCTCGCGGCGATGACCGGCTTCCTGCTCCAGTGCGCGGTGCGCCGGCTGCCGGTGATCCTGGACGGGGTGGTCTCCTCGGCCTGTGCGCTGGTGGGGCAGCGGGCCGCCTTCCGGGCCCCGGACTGGTGGCTGGCGGGCCAGGCGAGCGGCGAGCCGGCGCAGAGCAAGGCACTGGACCGGATGGCGCTCAACCCTCTGCTGGACCACGGCGTCATCGTGGGGGAAGGAAGCGGGGCATTGCTCGCACTTCCGCTCGTCCGGGCCGCTGCCGCGCTTGCGGCGGAACTGCCCGAGCGCGAGCCGGGCGCCGACGAGGAGGACGGTGCCGGCGAGGGGGCCGACGCGGGCGCCACGTACGACGACGCGACCTGAGGACCGGCCGGGCGGAGACCCCCGGCGGGCCCCGGGCCCGCGGACCGGCGGTGCCGCGGCCGTGGAACACCGGCCGCCGCACGGCCCCATGCGATGCGATGCCCCATATGATCGCTTTTCATGGGAGAGGTCCGTATGGGCACCGAGGATTCCGAACGGGCCGGCATCCGGCCGCCGAGCACCGTCCGGTCACGACGCGGCGCCGCGTTCGCCATCTGGTACCTGCGGGTCGTCTCGTTCATCAATTTCCTGAGCGCCGTCTGGGTCACCCTCGGCAACGACCTGCGCCGTCACAACACGGCGAACTACTTCACCCCGTACCTGCTCACGGCGGGTTTCTCCTCCGGCGTCGTCGCGCTCTTCCTGGCGATCACCATGCGCCGCCGCAAGCGGGCCGCGTGGATCGTGAACCTGGTGGTGAGCGGCCTGCTGCTGGTCCTGTTCGCCCTGGTGCTCATGTTCCCGGAGGTCCGGCAGTACCCGCAGAACTGGATCTCGCTGGTGCTGACCGCCGCCTTCGTCGGGGCACTGCTCGCCGGCCGGCGCGAGTTCTACGCGAAGGGCGACCGGTCCAACCCGAAGCTGGCGGCCCTCGTAGCGATCGGCGGGCTGCTGGTCACCTCGCTGCTCGCCGCGGGCCTGGTCGCCCTCACCAACACCGCGCACGACGAGCACCGGGCGACCTTCCTGGACCGGTGGCGCTACGGCGCCCTGCGGCTGGTCTCGGTCGCCGACAACGACGCCGCCTTCCCCGGGATCACCACGCCCGGCTGGGTCGACGTCACCATCAACATCCTCTCCACGCTGCTGCTGATCGCCGTCGTCTACGTGGCGTTCCGCTCCCGCCGGGCGGTCGACCCGATCACCCCCGAGGACGAGTCCCGGCTGCGGGCCCTGCTCGACCGGCACGGCGAGCGCGACTCGCTGGGCTACTTCGCGCTGCGCCGGGAGAAGAGCGTCGTCTGGTCCCCCACCGGGAAGGCCGCCGTCATGTACCGGGTGGTGGGCGGGGTCTCGCTCGCCTCCGGCGATCCCATCGGCGACCCCGAGGCGTGGCCGGGGGCGATCGGGCCGTGGCTGGCCGAGGCCCGTGAGCACGGCTGGGTCCCGGCGGTGATGGGGGTGAGCGAGGAGGGCGGCACCGTCTACGCCCGGCACGGCCTGGACGCCCTGGAGCTGGGCGACGAGGCGATCGTGGAGACCGCCGAGTTCACCCTGGAGGGGCGGGCGATGCGCACCGTGCGCCAGGCGTACAACCGGGTGCGGCGCGCCGGGTACGAGGTGACCGTCCGCCGTCACGCCGACATCCCCGAGGAGGAGATGGCCGAACTGGTGCGCCGGGCCGACGACTGGCGCGACGGGGCGACCGAGCGCGGCTTCTCGATGGCGCTGGGCCGGCTCGGCGACCCGGCCGACGGGCGGTGCGTGATGCTCGAGTGCCGTGACGCCCCGGCCGCGGAGGACGGCGCCCGGGGCGAGTTGCGGGCCGTGCTGAGCTTCGTCCCGTGGGGGCCGAACGGCCTCTCGCTGGACCTGATGCGCCGCGACCGGGACGCCGAGAACGGGCTGATGGAGTTCATGGTCATCGAGCTCCTCCAGCGGGCCGAGGAGATCGGGATCACCCAGGTCTCACTGAACTTCGCGATGTTCCGGTCGGTCTTCGAGAGGGGTTCGCGGCTCGGCGCGGGACCGGTGCTGCGGCTGTGGCGTTCCCTGCTCGGCTTCTTCTCGCGCTGGTGGCAGATCGAGTCGTTGTACCGCGCCAACGCCAAGTACCGACCGATCTGGGAGCCGCGCTTCATGCTGTTCGAGAAGAGCTCCGACCTGCTGCGCATCGGTGTGGCGGCGGGGCGTGCCGAGGGGTTCCTGGAGGCGCCCGGCCTGCCCAAGTGGCTGCACCGCTCGCATCTCGGGACGCGTGGATGAGGGCCGGGGGGCCGCTGCTCGCCGCGGCCCGTCGCGAGTGGGGTCCGCTCCTGGCCGCGGTGCGCGCCGGGTTCGGCGCCGCCGGGGCGCGGGCGGTCCCGCTGGCGCTCGCCGCGGTCTGTCTGACGGCGCTGCTCCATGTGGCGCAGCACCGTCCGTGGGGCTTCGACGCGGTGCGGGTCCTCGGGACGGTGCGGGCCGAGGACCCGTTGTGGGCGGCCCTGCTGCGCACCCCGCTGTCGCTGTTCGTGCCGGCGCCGGACCTGCCGGTGTGGGGGGCGCTGGCGCAGATCCTGGTGGTGTTCGGCGTCGCCGAGGTCTGTCTGGGCCGGTGGCGCACCCTGCTGATCGCGTACCTGGCGACACTGGCCGGGACGCTGTACGCGCGGATCGGTGTCGCGCTCGGCCCGGACGGGCCGTTCGGGCTGCCCGCCTCCGACGCCCGGGTCGTCGACACGGGGCCCTCGGCGGCGGTGGTCGGCCTCGCCGTGTACCTCTGCTGGACGTACCGGGCCCGGTTCACCGGCTGCCTGGTGGTCGCGGCGATGGTGGCCGAGGTGTTCGTCAAGGACAACCTGGCGGGCAAGGAGCATCTGGCGGCGATCGCCGCGGTGCTCGCGCTGTGCGCCCGTACGAGTATCCGTACGAGTATCCGTACGACCGCCCGGACGACCGCCCGCGCGGCCGTACGGGCCCGGCGGCACCGGGGTCAGGGCCGGTGTCCGGGCAGCGGGGTCCGGTCCGGCGCGCCGCCGATCAGATCCTGGAACCTGCGGCGGGGGCCCGCCCAGCGCACGTCGTGGTGGTAGGCGCGCAGCAGCGCACGGGCGCGGGCGCGGTGGCGGTTCCGGTAGAAGCGCCTCGCCCACATCGAGGTCGGCCGGGCCAGCCGGAGCGCCCCGACCAGCGCGACGAACGGGACGAGGGTGCCGACGACCGCGAGCCGCACCTTGCCCTTGAAGAGGGCGATCAGCACGAAGCAGAAGTTGACGACCAGGGTCAGGATCACGCCGAGCCGGTCCTGCTGTTCGTCGCTGCTCAGCTCGTTCACGCCCAGCGGCGAGAACCCGGCCAGGACCAGCAGCACCAGTGCGGCGGTGAGGACCACGGCCTCCACGCTCTTGCGCCCCTCCTCGGTCCAGTACACGTCGTCGAGGTAGAGGATCAGGGCGAATTCGTCCAGCACCAGTCCCGCGCCCACGCCGAAGACCACCGCGCAGATCCCCGCCCCGGGGCCGTGGCGTCCACTCGCGACCGCGCCGAACCCGCCGATCACGCTCAGCACCACGCCGGGGACGACGTGGTGGATGTGCATCCCGCCGGACGTGACGTTGCGGAACGGGCCCTTCCCGGCCCGGATCATCCGGGTGACGAACCGGGTGACGGCGAAGGTGAGCACGAAGGCGGCCAGGGCGAGCAGCAGGGGCAGCTTCCCCGGCTCGACGATGTTCCGTTCGAACCAGTGACCCATGCCACCCACTCCCGATATGCCGTGTCTGCGGCGCTTTATCCCGACATGGGCAATCTATCGGTCGACGGCACCGATTAGCCTGCGCGCCGTGACCTCCCTGAACAGCCACGGCGTGCGTTTCGCCTTCGGCACCCTGACGGTGCTCCCCGTCCGCGTCACCCGCTGGGACCGTGGGGCCGCCCGCGCCGGGATGCTGTGCGCGCCGCTCGCCGGTCTCGTCGTGGGGCTCGCCGCCGCGCTGCCCGGCGTCCTGTCGCTGCTGCTCGGCGCGGGCCCGCTGCTCGCCGCCGTGGTCTCGGCCGCCGTGCCCGCGGTACTGACCCGGGGGCTGCATCTGGACGGCCTGGCGGACACCGCGGACGGTCTGGGCAGCGGCAAGCCGGCGGACGACGCCCTGCGGATCATGAAGCAGTCGGACATCGGGCCGTTCGGGGTGATCACCCTGCTGTTCGTGCTGCTGGCCCAGGTCGCGGCCCTGTACGAGCTGTACGGGCGGGGCTGGGCGTACGGCGCGGCGGCGGCGGTCGCGGCGGCGGTCGTCGCCCGGCTGGCGCTCGCCCTGGCGTCCCGCCGGGGCGTGCCGCCGGCCCGTCCGGAGGGGCTGGGCGCGGCGGTGGCGGGCACGGTGCCGGTGGGGGGCGCGGTGGCGGTCGGGGCGGTGGTGGTCGCGGGCTGCGCGGGGGCCGGGGCGCTCCTCGGCGGGTACGGGGCGGCGCACCACGCACTGGCCGCACTGACCGCGCTCGGTGCGGCCGAACTCCTGCTGCGGCACTGCGTGCGGCGCTTCGGCGGGGTGACCGGCGACGTCTTCGGCGCCCTGGCGGAGACCGCGGCGACGGCTGCCCTGGTGGTCCTGGCGCTCGGCTGAGAGGTGTCCGGATCGTGCCGTGTCCGGAACGTGCCGCGTCCCTGTGTGCCCGGGAGGTCGGCCGCGGGGGCCGGGCCGCCGACCGGCCCGTTCCGTGTCCCGCCGGGCCCGTGCGGGCACGGAGCGGCCCTCCCGGGGCGAAGCCTTCACGCCACGAGGCCCCGCGGGCGGCCCGCCGCCGTGATCCCGCAGCAAAGGCGCGCGTAGGCTCATTCCCGGCACATTGCGGCGGCGTCTACGATGCGCCGGGCACGGTCGGCCCACCCATCGACCGACAACGAACTCAACGGAAGCGAGATTTCACCACCGTGACTGCTCTCACTCTCAGCACTGCCGGTGCGGCGACGCTGCGCGCCGACGCACTCGTCGTGGGCGTCGCCAAGGGATCCAAGGGGCCGGTCCTCGCACCGGGCTCCGAGGCCGTGGACAAGGCGTTCGACGGAAAGCTCGCCACCGTCCTGGAAGCCCTGGGCGCCACGGGTGCCGAGGGCGAGGTGACCAAGCTGCCCGCGCCCGACGGCCTCAAGGTCCCGGTCGTCATCGCGGTCGGCCTCGGCTCCGTGCCGGAGAAGGACGGGGCGTACGACGCCGAGGCGCTGCGCCGGGCCGCGGGCTCCGCCGCCCGGATCCTGGCCGGGGCGAAGAAGGCCGGCTTCGCGCTGCCCCTCGCGTCCGCCGGGGACGCCGGGGCGGTCGCCGAGGGCGCGCTCCTCGGCGCGTACGCCTTCACCGCGTACCAGGGCGGCGAGGACAAGGTCGCGCCCAAGGGCAAGAAGAACGGCAACGGCGTCAAGCTCCCGCTGGCCGAGGTCGCCCTGCTCGGCGGCAAGCCGCGCGACAAGGCGTTCAAGGCGGCCGTCGAGCGCGCCACCGCGGTCACCGAGGAGATCAACCGCGCCCGCGACCTGATCAACACCCCGCCGAACGACCTGTACCCCGAGTCCTTCGCCGCCGTGGCCACCGCCGCGGGCAAGGAGCACGGCATCAAGGTGCAGGTCCTCGACGAGAAGGCGCTCGTCAAGGGCGGCTTCGGCGGTCTGCTGGGCGTCGGCCAGGGCTCGGCCCACGGCCCGCGCCTGGTGAAGCTCGCCTACACGCACCCGAAGGCGGAGAAGACCCTGGCCCTGGTCGGCAAGGGCATCACCTACGACTCGGGCGGCATCTCGCTGAAGCCGGCCGGCCACAACGAGACGATGAAGTGCGACATGAGCGGTGCCGCCGCCGTGTTCGCCGCCGTCGTCGCGGCCGCCCGCCTGGGCCTCCAGGTCAACGTCACCGGCTGGCTGGCGCTCGCCGAGAACATGCCGTCGGGCAACGCCACCCGCCCCGGTGACGTGCTGCGCATGTACAGCGGCAAGACCGTCGAGGTCCTCAACACGGACGCCGAGGGCCGGCTCGTCCTCGCCGACGCGCTGACCCGGGCCTCCGAGGAGAAGCCGGACGCGATCGTCGACGTGGCGACCCTGACCGGCGCGATGGTGCTGGCGCTGGGCAACCGCACCTTCGGCATCATGGCGAACGACGACGCCTTCCGGACCTCGATCCACGAGATCGCCGAGGAGGTCGGCGAGGCGTCCTGGCCGATGCCGCTCCCCGCCGACCTGCGCAAGGGCATGGACTCCCCGACCGCCGACATCGCCAACATGGGCGAGCGGATGGGCGGCGGTCTGGTGGCCGGCCTGTTCCTGCAGGAGTTCGTGGGCGAGGGCATCACCTGGGCGCACCTGGACATCGCGGGTCCGGCCTTCCACGAGGGCGCGCCGTACGGCTACACCCCCAAGGGCGGCACCGGTTCCGCGGTCCGCACGCTGGTCGGGCTGGCCGAGCGCACCGCCGCCGGGGACCTCGGCTGATCTCCGGAACGATGCGCCGTACGGCCCCGGGCATACGTCCGGGGCCGTACGCGTTGCCTCCCACGGCGTCGCCGTACGGATCCGGCGGGGTTTCGCTCTGGACGAAACACCAGCGTTCCCGCCCGTCTCCCGCGCCGGCCTTCCCGGGCGGCGCCGCGCACCCGGAATCACCCCCAGTCCCTACTTCGCGGTAACCCGTCGGGGCGGATGATCGTCCGCCCCGGACCCGGGCCCCGCGTCCCGCCGACCGTCAACAAGTGCGAAGATGGGTTCTCGGCAGGACAGGGCCCCCACCACAGGGCCGACATAACACAAAGCGGCCGAACACCAGCCGACCGGCCGGTCATCCCCCAGCGACGGGGCCCGGCGTACGGCGCACATGCATGGAGGACGTGACGTGGCGAACGACGCCAGCACCGTTTTCGACCTAGTGATCCTCGGCGGTGGTAGCGGCGGTTACGCCGCGGCCCTGCGCGGAGCGCAGCTGGGCCTGGACGTCGCTCTGATCGAGAAGGGCAAGGTCGGCGGCACCTGCCTGCACAACGGCTGCATCCCCACGAAGGCCCTGCTGCACGCGGGCGAGATCGCCGACCAGGCGCGCGAGTCCGCGCAGTTCGGCGTCAAGGCCACCTTCGAGGGCATCGACATCGAGGCCGTCCACAAGTACAAGGACGACGTGATCTCCGGCCTGTACAAGGGCCTGCAGGGACTCATCGCCTCGCGCAAGGTCACCTACATCGAGGGTGAGGGCCGGCTCTCCTCCCCCACCTCGGTGGACGTGAACGGCCAGCGCATCCAGGGCCGCCACGTGCTGCTCGCGACCGGCTCCGTGCCGAAGTCGCTGCCGGGCCTGGAGATCGACGGCAACCGCATCATCTCCTCGGACCACGCGCTGAAGCTGGACCGCGTCCCGAAGTCCGCGATCGTGCTGGGCGGCGGCGTCATCGGCGTCGAGTTCGCCTCGGCGTGGACGTCCTTCGGCACCGAGGTCACGATCATCGAGGGCCTGAAGCACCTCGTCCCGGTCGAGGACGAGAACAGCTCGAAGCTTCTTGAGCGCGCCTTCCGCAAGCGCGGCATCAAGTTCAACCTCGGCACGTTCTTCCAGAGCGCCGAGTACACGCAGGACGGCGTCCGCGTGACCCTCGCCGACGGCAAGACCTTCGAGGCCGAGGTGCTGCTGGTCGCCATCGGCCGCGGCCCGGTCTCGCAGGGCCTGGGCTACGAGGAGGCCGGGGTCGCGATGGACCGCGGCTACGTCCTCGTCGACGAGTACATGCAGACCAACGTGCCGACCATCTCGGCCGTGGGCGACCTGGTCCCGACGCTCCAGCTCGCGCACGTCGGCTTCGCGGAGGGCATCCTGGTCGCGGAGCGGCTGGCCGGTCTGAAGACCGTTCCGATCGACTACGACGGTGTCCCCCGGGTGACGTACTGCCACCCCGAGGTCGCCTCCGTGGGCATCACCGAGGCCAAGGCCAAGGAGCTCTACGGCGCGGACAAGGTCGTCGCTCTGAAGTACAACCTCGCGGGCAACGGCAAGAGCAAGATCCTCAAGACCGCGGGCGAGATCAAGCTCGTCCAGGTCAAGGACGGTGCCGTGGTCGGCGTCCACATGGTCGGTGACCGGATGGGCGAGCAGGTCGGCGAAGCCCAGCTGATCTACAACTGGGAGGCGCTGCCCGCCGAGGTCGCGCAGCTCATCCACGCCCACCCGACCCAGAACGAGGCGATGGGCGAGGCCCACCTGGCCCTGGCCGGTAAGCCCCTTCACTCCCACGACTGATCCAGTCGACCGGGCGCGACGACCGACCCACTTCCGCACTTTCGTAAGGAGCAACCGAAACCATGTCGGTTTCCGTAACCCTTCCGGCGCTCGGTGAGAGCGTCACCGAGGGCACTGTCACCCGCTGGCTGAAGGCCGAGGGCGAGCGCGTCGAGGCCGACGAGCCGTTGCTCGAGGTCTCGACCGACAAGGTCGACACCGAGATCCCGGCTCCCGCCGCCGGCATCCTCGCCTCCATCAAGGTCGCCGAGGACGAGACCGTCGAGGTCGGCGCCGAGCTGGCCGTCATCGACGACGGCACGGGCGCGCCCGTCGCCGCCGCGGCCCCGGCCGCCGAGCCCGAGGCCGCCCCGGCCCCGGCGCCGGCGCCGGTCGCCGAGGCCCCCGCCGCCGCTGCCCCGGCCCCCGTCGCCGAGGCTCCGGCCGCCGCACCGGCCGGTGGCGCCGCCGGTACCGACGTCGTCCTGCCGGCGCTCGGCGAGAGCGTCACCGAGGGCACCGTCACCCGCTGGCTGAAGGAGGTCGGCGAGGAGGTCACGGAGGACGAACCCCTCCTGGAGGTCTCCACGGACAAGGTCGACACCGAGATCCCGGCCCCGGTCTCCGGCGTGCTGCTGGAGATCGTCGTCGCCGAGGACGAGACCGCCGAGGTCGGCGCCAAGCTCGCCGTCATCGGTGCCGCCGGTGCCGCTCCGGCGGCCGCTCCGGCACCCGCAGCCCCGGCGCCCGCCGCGGCTCCGGCCCCGGCCGCTCCGGCACCCGCTGCCGCCGCTCCGGCTCCGGCCGCCCCGGCCGCTCCCGCGCCGGCCCCGGCCCCGGTGGCGCCCGCCGCCCCGGTCGCCGCTCCGGCTCCGGTGGCCCCGGCCGCTCCGGCGCCCGTCGCCGCCCCGGCCCCGGTCGCCCCGGCCGCGCCCTCCGGCGACGACGGCGCGTACGTCACGCCGCTGGTCCGCAAGCTCGCCGCCGAGAACGGCGTCGACCTGGGCTCGGTCAAGGGCACCGGCGTCGGTGGCCGCATCCGCAAGCAGGACGTCGTCGCCGCCGCGGAGGCCGCCAGGGCCGCCGCGGCCGCGCCGGCCCCCGTCGCCGCCGCCGCTGCTCCGGCCGCCGCCTCGAAGGCGCCGAAGCTGGAGGCCTCCCCGCTGCGCGGTCAGACGGTCAAGATGACCCGCATGCGCAAGGTCATCGGCGACAACATGATGAAGGCGCTGCACTCGCAGGCCCAGCTGACCTCGGTCGTCGAGGTCGACGTCACCAAGCTGATGAAGCTGCGCGCCCGTGCCAAGGACGCGTTCGCGGCCCGCGAGGGCGTCAAGCTGTCCCCGATGCCGTTCTACGTCAAGGCGGCGGCCCAGGCGCTGAAGGCCCACCCGGTCATCAACGCCCGGATCAACGAGGACGAGGGCACCATCACGTACTTCGACTCGGAGAACATCGGCATCGCCGTGGACGCCGAGAAGGGTCTGATGACGCCGGTCATCAAGGGTGCGGGCGACCTGAACATCGCCGGCATCTCGAAGAAGACCGCCGAGCTGGCCGGCAAGGCCCGCGGTGGCGGCCTGACGCCGGACGACATGTCCGGTGCCACCTTCACCATCAGCAACACCGGTTCGCGCGGTGCGCTGTTCGACACCGTCATCGTGCCCCCGAACCAGGCAGCCATCCTGGGCATCGGTGCCACGGTCCGCCGCCCGGTGGTCATCGACCACCCGGACCTCGGCGAGACGATCGCGGTGCGCGACATGACGTACCTGTCGCTCTCCTACGACCACCGTCTGGTGGACGGCGCGGACGCCGCCCGTTACCTGACCACGGTCAAGGCGATCCTGGAGGCCGGCGAGTTCGAGGTCGAGCTCGGCCTCTGAGCACCACTGCTGTAACCAGCCTCACCAGCGGCGCCCCCGTCCGGACACCTTCCGGACGGGGGCGCCGCCGTATTGTCTAGGGCACGCCCTGGACACACCGGTCGCCCGGCGGCCGCGATGCACCGCTCTGTCCCCGAAGGAGCTCCCCATGACCCCGCCCGTCGTCCACTCGCTGCGCGAACAGATCCGCGAGCACATCGTGGAGGGGATCGTCAGCGGGCGCTGGAAGCCCGGTGAGCGGATCGTGGAGCGCCGGATCGCCACCGAGCTGGAGGTCAGCCAGACGCCGGTGCGCGAGGCCCTGCGGGAGCTGGAGACGCTCCGGCTGATCGAGTCGGCGCCCAACAAGGGCGTACGGGTCCGCAACCTCACCGCGGCCGACCTGGAGGAGAGCTATCCGGTCCGGGCCGGTCTGGAGCAGATCGCGGCGGAGCTGGCCGCCCCGGCCCTCGGCGAGGACTGCTCGCTCCTGACGCCCCATGTGACGGCCCTCTACGAGGCGGACCGGCTGGCCGACGGCGAGGCGCAGGTGCGGCACACCGTGGCCTTCCACCGTGAGATGGTGCGGGCCGCCGGGAACGCCGTGCTGCTGCACACCTGGGAGGGGCTGGGCATCGAGGTGTTCACCGCCCTGTCGATCCGGTGGCTGGGCACGGTGCAGAAGTCGTACGCGGAGGAGCACGAGGCGCTCATCGAGGCGTTCCTGCGCAAGGACCCGGACATCGGCCTGCTGGCCAAGGCGCACGTGCTCGGCTGCGCACCGCGCGCCTGAGCCCCGGGCCGCGGGGGCTCCGGGCCGACGCGGGGCGGCCCCGGAGCCCGTTCGCGTACGCCGGGAGGGTGTACGCATCTGTCGTGAGGGACGCTCTTCCGTGCAGGTGGGCGCCCTTTTTGCACGCTAAATCCCGTCACTCCGTGCCCCGTTTCGCGGCACCGAATGCCAATTTCTTCATATCGAGAAGTTTTGCCCTTCATCCTTTGATCGATCATCGATCGGCGTCCTACAGTTCATTCGCGGGCCCACCGGCCCCATCGCCCTGTCCTGCCAGTCAGGGCCTTCTCCACCCCCCTCCACTCCGGAAGGCGGCGATCATGACCGACCCCGTAGGAAAGCTTCCGAGCGAGCTCGACCAGCTCCCGGACCGTGACCCCGAGGAGACCGCCGAATGGGCGGCCTCCCTGGACGCCGTCACCAAGGCCGCGGGCCCGCACCGCGCCGCGTACCTGATGCGGCGCTCGCTGGAGCATGCCGAGGGCGCCGGTCTCGCGCTGCCCAAGTTGCTGGAGACCGATTACGTCAACTCCATCCCGACCGCCGCCGAGCCCGAGTTCGACGGCGACCTGGAGATGGAGTCCCGGATCACCGCCTGGAACCGCTGGAACGCGGCCGCGATGGTCACCCGCGGCTCCCGCTTCGGCGTCGGCGGCCACATCGCCACCTTCGCCTCGGCGGCCTGGCTGTACGAGACCGGCTTCAACCACTTCTTCCGCGGCAAGGAGGGGGACGGCTCCGGCGACCAGCTCTACATCCAGGGCCACGCCTCCCCCGGCATCTACGCCCGCGCCTTCCTCGACGGCCGGCTGAGCGAGCAGCAGCTCGACAACTTCCGCCAGGAGGCGGGCGGCGACGGCCTGCCGTCCTACCCGCACCCGCGGCGGCTGCCCTGGCTGTGGGAGTTCCCCACCGTGTCGATGGGCCTCGGCCCGCTGTCGGCGATCTACCAGGCGCGCTTCAACCGCTACCTCGCCAACCGCAACATCAAGGACACGTCGAACTCGCACGTCTGGGCCTTCCTCGGCGACGGCGAGATGGACGAGCCCGAGTCGACCGCCGCCCTCGCGCTGGCGGCCCGCGAGGGCCTCGACAACCTGACCTTCGTCATCAACTGCAACCTGCAGCGCCTCGACGGCCCGGTCCGCGCCAACTTCCGCGTGGTCCAGGAGCTGGAGGGCGCGTTCCGCGGGGCGGGCTGGAACGTCGTCAAGACGCTCTGGGGCAGTGCCTGGGACGAGCTGTTCCGGCTGGACACCACCGGTGCGCTGGTCCGTCGGCTCCGGGAGGTCCCGGACGCCCAGTTCCAGACGTACCAGACCCGCGACGTCGCCTACATCCGCGAGCACTTCTTCGGCGCCGAGCCCGCCCTCGTCGAGCTGGCCCGGCTGCTCACCGATGCGAAGATCGCCGAGTGTTTCTACACCTCTCGCGGCGGCCACGAGGCCCGCAAGGTGTACGCGGCGTACCGGGCGGCCCTGTCGCACAAGGGCGCGCCGACCGTGATCCTCGCGCAGACGGTGAAGGGCTTCACGCTCGGCAAGGGCTTCGAGTCCAAGAACGCCAACCACCAGATGAAGAAGCTCTCGGTGGACGAGTTCAAGGACATGCGCGAGCTGCTCGGCCTGCCGATCCCGGACAGCGCGTTCGCCGACGGCCTGGTGCCCTACGGCCACCCGGGCGCGGACTCCCCCGAGGTCCGCTACCTCCAGGAGCGCCGCGCCGCCCTCGGCGGCCCCGCCCCGGCCCGCCGGGTGCACGCGGTGGCGCTGCCCGAGCCGGAGGAGCGCGCGTTCAAGGCCCTGTACAAGGGTTCCGGCAAGCAGGAGATGGCCACCACCATGGCCTTCGTCCGCCTGGTCAAGGACCTGATGCGGGACAAGCAGACCGGCAGGCGCTGGGTGCCCATCGTCCCGGACGAGGCCCGCACCTTCGGCATGGAGTCGCTGTTCCCGTCGGCCGGCATCTACTCGCCGCTGGGCCAGACGTACGAGCCGGTCGACCGCGACCAGCTGATGTACTACAAGGAGGCCAAGGACGGCCAGATCCTCAACGAGGGGATCACCGAGGCCGGGGCCATGGCCGACTTCATCGCCGCCTCGACGTCGTACGCGACGCACGGCGAGACGATGATCCCGTTCTACATCTTCTACTCGATGTTCGGCTGGCAGCGGACCGGCGACCAGATGTGGCAGCTCGCCGACCAGCTCGGCAAGGGCTTCATCGTCGGCGCCACGGCGGGCCGCACGACGCTGACCGGTGAGGGCCTCCAGCACGCGGACGGCCACTCTCAGCTGATCGCGGCCACCAACCCGGCCTCGCTCAACTACGACCCGGCGTTCGCGTACGAGATCGCGGTGATCGTCAAGGACGGTCTGCGCCGGATGTACGGCCCCGAGGCCGAGAACGTCTTCTACTACCTGACGGTCTACAACGAGCCGAAGCCGCAGCCCGCGATGCCGGAGGGCGTCGAGGAGGGCATCGTCAAGGGCCTCTACCGCTTCAAGGAGGGCGTGCCGGCGTCCGCGGACGCGCCGCGCGTGCAGCTGCTGGCCTCCGGCACGGCGATCCACTGGGCCCTGGAGGCACAGGAGTTGCTGTCCTCGGACTGGGGCGTGACGGCCGACGTCTGGTCCGCCACGTCCTGGGGCGAGCTGCGCCGGGAGGCGCTGGAGTGCGACGAGGCGCTGCTCCGCGGCGAGCAGCGGGTGCCGTACGTGACGCAGGTGCTGGAGGGCGCCCCCGGTCCGGTCCTCGCGGTCAGCGACTGGATGCGTCAGGTCCCGGACCAGATCAGCCAGTGGGTGGAGCAGGACTGGTCCTCGCTCGGCACGGACGGCTTCGGTCTGTCGGACACCCGTGACGCGGCCCGCCGCCACTTCGGCGTGGACGCGCGGTCGATCACGGTCGCGGCCCTGGCCCAGCTGGCCCGTCGCGGCGAGATCGGCGCGACCGCGGTCAAGGAGGCCCGGGAGCGCTACGGGCTCTGATCCGTGACGACGCGGTGGCCGGGCACGTCCCGGCCACCGCTTCCCCCTGTCGGCCCGGCCCGGTCACCGGCCCGGTCACCGCTTTGCGCCGTCGGCCCGTTCCGTCCCCGTCTCCGGTCGGGGGCGGGGCGGGCCGACGGCCACAATGGGCCGCATGCGTGCCGCCCGTCTCATCAAAATGGTGCTGCTCCTGCAGTCCCGTCCCGCCATGACCGCCGCCGAACTCGCCCGTGAGCTGGAGGTGTCCGAGCGGACCGTCACCCGGGACGCACAGGCGCTCTCCGAGGCGGGCGTCCCGGTGTACGCGGACCGGGGCCGGGCCGGCGGCTACCGGCTGATCGGCGGCTACCGCACCCGCCTCACCGGCCTCGCCCGCACCGAGGCCGAGGCCCTCTTCCTCTCCGGGCTGCCGTCGGCCCTGCGCGACATGGGGCTGGCGGACGCCGCGTCCGCCGCCCGGCTCAAGGTGTCGGCGGCCCTGCTCCCCTCGTTGCGGGACGCCTCCGACAGCGCCGCCCGGCGCTTCCACCTGGACGCTCCCGGCTGGTACCAGGAGCCGGTCACCCCCGAACTGCTGCCGGTCCTCGCCGAGGCGGTCTGGGACGACCGGCTCGTCCGGGCCCGCTACCGCCGCCGGGACGGCGACGTGGAGCGGGAGATGGCCCCGTACGGCCTCGTGCTGAAGGCGGGGGTCTGGTATCTCTGCGCCCGGGTGGCGGACGACTTCCGGGTGTACCGGATCGACCGGTTCTCGGCCGTCGAGGTGTCGGACGAGCGGTTCGGGCGCGACGAGCGGTTCGACCTGCCGGGCTTCTGGGACGAGCGGGCCGCCCAGTTCGCCCGGTCGCTGCTGCGGGCCGAGGTGACGGTGCGGCTGTCGCCGCAGGGCGTACGCCGACTGCCGTACGCGATGGACCGTTCGGCGGTCCGGGAGGCGCTGGAGGCGGCCGGTCCGGCCGATGCCGAGGGGTGGATCACCGTCACCCTGCCGGTCGAGTCCCTGGAGGTGGCCCATGGCCAACTGCTTTCGCTGGGGCCGGAGTCGGAGGTCCTGGAACCGGCCGCCCTGCGGGACCGTTTCGCCGCGGCGGCCGAGCGGCTGCGCGAGCTCTACCGCTGAAGGCCGTCGGAGGGCCGGGAGGGTCGCCCTCCCCGTGTCCGCGTGCGTCGCCCGCCGCCAGGGCCGATGCTTGACCCGTGATGGACGAGACGGAGTTCTGGGAGATCGTCGACAGCACCCGCGAGGCCGCCGAGGGCGACCCCGAGGACCAGGCCGACCTGCTCGTCGAACGGCTGGTGCGGCTCGATCCCGAGGCGGTGCTGGACTTCGCCAGGCACTTCGAGGCCCGTTACAACCGCGCCTACCGCTGGGACCTGTGGGGCGCCGCCACCGTGCTGCTGGGCGGCGCCGGCGACGACGCCTTCGACTTCTTCCGCTGCTGGCTGATCGGCCAGGGCCGGGAGGTCTTCGAGGGGGCGCTGCACGACCCGGACGCCCTCGCCGGGCTCCTCGACGACTTCGACGAGGAGCTCGACGGGGACGCCGAGGAACTCGGTTACGCCGCCGACGAGGCGTACGAGCAGCTCACCGGCGTGGTCGCCCCGGACCTCGGCCTGCCGCCCCGGGCGTCGGAGCCGGAGGGCACCCCGGTCGACTTCGAGGACGATGCCGCCCTGGCGGAGCGCTTCCCCGCGCTCTGGGAGCGGTTCGGGCCGCGCTGAACGGCCCCGTCACCGCATCCCCTGCCGAACGGGCCCCGTCGCCGCCGACCTCGCTGAACGGGCCCCGTCGCCGCGTCGCGGACGGCGGGGCCGTCGTTCCGTGTTCCGTCAGAAGTGGGTTCCGCCGTCGACCCGGATCTCCGTGCCGGTGATGAACGCGCCGTCCTCGGAACCGAGCATCGCGACGACGCCCGCGACGGTGTCCGGGCTGGCGAAGCCCGCCCCGAGCGCCGGGGCCAGCTTCATGAAGAGCGACATGTCGGCGTCGGCGGGCAGCCCCGGTCCGGTGCCGCTGGTCATGTCGGAGGAGATCGAGCCGGGGGCGACGGCCACGACCCGCAGCCCCTGCTTGCTGTACTCGCTCGCCAGCGCGTGCGTCATGGACTGGATGCCGCCCTTGCTCGCCGCGTACGCCGACATGTAGGGGTGCGCGAAGCTCGCCGAGGTGGACGAGAAGTTCACGACGGCCGGGGCGTCACCGGCCAGCAGGGCCGGTATCGACTCGCGGATCATCAGGAACGTGCCGGTGAGGTTGACCGCGATGATCTTGTTGAAGAACTCCAGCGACGTCTTGTGCGTGTGCTCGGAGCGCAGGATCCCGGCCGCGTTGACCAGGACGTCGAGCCCGCCGAGGGTCTGCACGGCGGAGGCGACGCCCGCCCGGACCGCGGTCTCGTCCGAGATGTCGAGGACCAGGGTCGTCAGGCGTCCGTCGGTGCCGTTCTCCACCGCCGTCGCATGCGTCACCGCCAGCCCCGCCTCGTTGACGTCGGCGGCGACGACCCGGCCGCCCTCGGCGAGTACGCGGCGGACGGTGGCCTGTCCGATGCCGGAGCCACCACCGGTGATGAGTACGCGGCGGCCTTCGTAGCGGTTCATCTCTGATCTCTCCCGATCCGTATGTGCTGTCCGGGACGGCCCCGTGGTCGTCCGGCCGACCACCACCGTACGCCTGGATGGCACGTTTTGCCACAGTGGCATTTCATGCATGCTTTTCGGTCGGCGCGGTGATCACGGGGGTAATCTCCTGTCGGTGAACACCGAGCCGAGCCACCCCTCCCTCACCGAGCGCCGCAGGGCCGCGACCCAGCTGGAGATCGCGCGGGCCGCCGCCGCGCTGTTCGCCGAGCACGGCCCCGACGGCACCACCGCGGAGGACATCGCCCGCCGGGCGGGCGTGGCGCTGCGCACCTTCTACCGGTACTTCCGCTCCAAGCAGGACGCGGTGGGGCCGCTGCTCTCCGGCGGCGCCGAGCGCTGGCGGGCGCTGCTGGAGGCGGCCGCCCCGGGGGCGGCGCCGGCCGCGACCCTGGAGCGGGCGATCGCCGAGGCGCTCCGGGCGCCGGACGCGCACGCCGCCGAGCAGCTCGGCTGGACGCGCGGGCTGCTGCGGGCGGCGGAGGGGGACCCGGCCCTGCGGGCCGTCTGGTACCGGGTCAATCAGGATTCGGAGGAACGGCTGCTGCCGGTGCTGGCCCGGCTGCTGGGCGACGGGGCGGACCCGCTGGAGGTCCGGCTCGCCGCTGCCGCCGCCACGGCCGCGGTGCGGGTGGCGCTGGAGACCTGGGCGCGGACGGACGCGCCGACGAGCGGCCCCGGCTCGCCCGCCGAGCTCGCGGTGCGCTGTCTGCACGAACTCATGGGCGGCATGCGGCTGTTCACGGACCGGCCCGACGAGGACCGGCCGGGAACGGGCGACTGACGAAACCTCACCGGGCGCGGAAGGACCTGCGGGTGACGGGCGACCGGCGGAACGTCACCGGTCGCCGGGGGAACGGAACGTCACCGGTCGAGCGAGCGCCCCATCATGACGTCGTCGACGTAGCGACCGTGCAGGAAGAACTCTCCGGGCAGCACGCCCTCGACGACGAAGCCCTCCGACTCGTACAGGGCACGCGCGGGCGTGTTGTGGCCGAGCACCCGCAGGGTCATCCGGTTCGCCCCCTCGGCGCGCGCCGCCGCGAACGCGGCCCGCAGCAGCCCCCTGGCGACGCCCTTGCCGCGCGCCCGGTCGGCCACGGCGAGGCCCTGTATCTGCCGGACGTGCGTGTTGCAGGCCAGCGGGGTCGGCGGGACCAGCCGGAGGTAGCCGACAGGCCCGGGCCCGTCGGCCGTCTCGGCCACCAGGAAGTCCTCGGGGCGGTGGCGGTCGTCGAAGAAGGGGCTGTACGGCGGTTGCGGCTTCGGGGTCACGGCGTGCAGCGTCGACCAGGTGTCCCGGTCGAGTTCGGCGAGGGCGTCCCCGTCGGAGGAAACCGCGGTGCGGATCGAGAACGGCTCGTTCCCGTGCGTGTACGTGTGGCTCTCGGGCATGCGCGCCACTGTGTCACGCCGTGCCTCGCCCGGTCAGCCCGAATTCCCCGCCCGGCGCACGGCCGCGCGCGGGCCGCGAGGGGTCGCACGGGCGCCTCGGCACGCACGACGGCGCGTGGGCCGTGCAGGGGGCATTGGCCCGGTCGGCGGCGCGTGCCGGAGCCGCTGCGGCAGGATGGAACCATGCTGCACTCCCGTATCGCTGTCACCGGAGCATCCGGACTCATCGGAGCGGCGCTGGTGCGCTCGCTGCGAACCGACGGGCACGAGGTGGTACGCCTCGTGCGGCACCCGGCGAGGGCCGGCGACGAGGTGGAGTGGGACCCCCGGCGCGGTTACGTCGACGTGGCGGGCCTGGTGGGCTGCGACGCCGTCGTCCATCTCGCCGGGGCCGGGGTCGGCGACCGGCGCTGGACCGCCGCGTACAAGCAGGAGATCCGGGACAGCCGGGTGCTCGGGACGGCGGCGATCGCCGAGGCGGTCGCCTCGCTGGACACGCCCCCGAAGGTGCTGCTGTCCGGGTCGGCCATCGGCTACTACGGCGACACCGGGGACCGCGCCGTCGACGAGAGCGCCCCGGCCGGCGAGGGGTTCCTGCCGTCCGTCTGCGTGGAGTGGGAGGCGGCCACGGCCGCCGCCCAGGAGGCGGGCGTGCGGACCGTGCACGCGCGCACCGGTCTGGTCGTCGGCCGCGAGGGCGGGGCCTGGGGCCGGCTCTTCCCGCTGTTCCGGGCGGGGCTCGGCGGCCGGCTGGGCAACGGGCGCCAGTACTGGAGCTTCATCTCGCTGCACGACGAGGTCGCGGCCCTGCGCCACATCCTGGACACCGAGTCGCTGTCGGGTCCGGTGAACCTGACCGGGCCCGATCCGGTCACCAACGGCGAGGTGACGGCCGCGATGGGACGGGTGCTGCACCGCCCCACGCTCTTCACCGCGCCCGCCCCGGCGCTGCGGATCGTCCTGGGCGACTTCGCCGAGGACGTGCTGGGCAGTCAGCGGGTGCTGCCCGGACGGTTGTTGGACTCGGGCTTCGTGTTCGCCTTCCCCGGCATCGACTCGGCGATCCGCGCGGCACTGCGCTGAACGCGCCGGTGCGGGCGCCGTGCCGAGCGCATCGGGCCCTGTTCCCGGCACACCGGCGGCGCGCCGGGAACGCACCGGCGCACGCCGGACCGCGCACCCCGCGCGTCCCCGGACCGCGCAGCTCGCGCCGAATCGGACACGGATGCGACCCCGTGCAACGGTGCCCCTGGCGCGCGCGACTGCGACCCCGTCGGCGGCGCTCCTAGCCTCCTAGCGAACTCGGGCATTCCGGGGGCCTGTCGGGGGCAAGAGCCTCCCAGTAGTTGCGCCGACTCGGGGAGGGGCACGTGCTCAGCTCGGCACATCACGCGGACGTCGTCATCATCGGGGCCGGGATCGCCGGCCTGTCAGCAGCCCACCGCCTGACCGGCGCGGGGGTGAGTGTCAGCGTTCTGGAGGCCGGCCCCCGGGTCGGCGGCCGGATGACCACGGCCGAGCTGGACGGCTTCCGGCTCGACCACATCGGGCCGCTCCTCAGCACCTCCTGCCCGGAGCTGCGCATGACGCCCGGCCTGGAGGGGCTGGCGCTGCGCACCTTCGCCCCGGGGGTCCTCGTCCACAGCGAGGGACGCCAGTACCGGACCGGCGACGCACGGGGCGCACGGGGCGCATTCAAGGCGGCGCGCGCCCTCGCAAGCGCCCCCAGGCCGCCGATGGGCGGGCCGATCGACCAGGCCCGGCTGGGCGCCGCGCTGTCCCGGCTCGCCGCCACACCGACCGCCCGCATCCTCGCCCGGCCCGAACAGACGGCGCTCGCCGCCCTGTCCCACCGCGGCCTGCCCTCCCGCACGGTCGACGGCTTCCTCCGCCCGCTGCTCTCCGCGCTGCTCGGCGACCCCGGTCTCAGCACGTCCAGCCGGTGCGCCGATCTCGTCCTGCGCGGCTACGCGCGCGGCCGGCTGTGCGTGCCGGAGGGCGGCTCGGGCACGCTGCCCGATCTGCTCGCGGCCTCGTTGCCCCCCGGCACGGTGCGTACGGGCGTGCATGTCACGGCCGCCGACATCACCTCGGTCCGCACCAAGGAGCACGGCGAACTGGGCTGCCGTTCCCTGCTGCTGGCGACCGGCGCCGGGGCCGCCGCCGAACTGCTGCCGGGGCTGCGGATGCCGTCCTTCCATCCGGTGACGGTCCTTCACCACACCGCCCCCGTCGCCCCGCCGACCGGCTCCTCGCTGCTGCTGGACGCCGACCGCTCGGGGCCGGTCGCGCACACCGCGGTGATGAGCGCGGTCGATCCCTCGCGCGCGCCGCGCGGCCGGACGCTGATCAGCTCGACGGTGCTCGGCACCCCGCCGTCGGACCTGGACCGCACGGTCCGCGCCCATCTCTCCGCGCTGTACGGCACGCCCACCGACGACTGGGAGCTGCTGGCCTCCCACCACGACCCCGAGGCGATACCCGCGATGCCGGCCCCGCACGACCCGCGCCGCCCGGTCCGGCTGCTCTCCGGCCTGTACGTGTGCGGCGACCACCGCGACACCAGTTCGGTCCAGGGCGCGCTGGTCTCGGGCCGCCGCGCGGCCGACGCGATCCTCACCGACCTGGGCGTACGGCCGGGGCGCGGCAACGGGACGGGGCTGCCCGAGGCCGCGTAGCGGGGGCCGCCGAGCGGCCCGGGGCGCGTCCGGCGGTACCGGCGTCCGCCCGCGGGGCGCGGTGCCGGACCCCGGCACCGCCGGGTCTCATCCCAGCGCGGCGACCCGCTCGCGGTAGTTCCGCACGGCGGCCGCGTCCCGGTACGGCTCCAGGCGGCGCTCGAAGTCCCGTACGTACTCCGTCGCCCGCACCGAGCGCATCTCCGCGGCCTGCTGGGCGGCCTCGGCACCGAGCGCGCACGCCTGGTCCAGTTCGCCGAGCCCGAGCCGGGCGGAGGCCAGCACCACCCGGCAGAACAGCCGGCTGCGGGCGTACGCCGGGGAGCGCAGCTGGAGCGAGCGCTCCGCGTGCTGGGCCGCGGCCCGGTGCTGCTGCAGGTCGCGGTGGCAGTGGCCGAACTCGTCGGCGAGCTGGGCCTCGTCGAAGTACCGGGCCCAGTGCGGCACCTCGTCCCCGGGGCGGGCGGTCTCCAGCGCGTGTTCCGCCCTCGCCAGCGAGGTGGTGCAGGCCCTGGCCTCGCCGAGCACGCCGTGGGCGCGCGCCTCGACGGCGTGCAGCAGGGCCTGGACTACGGGCGGCGCCGAGGAGCCGATGCCCTGCTGGGCCACCCGGGCCAGCTGCACGGCCTCCCTGCCGTGTCCGAGGTAGACCGCCTGCCGGCTCATGGTCATCAGGACGTAGCTGCCGTACGCGCGGTCGCCCGCGGCCTGGGCGAGCCGCAGGGCCTGGACGAAGTACCGCTGGGCCAGGCCGTGGGCCGCGATGTCGTAGGAGGTCCAGCCGGCCAGCCGGGTCAGGTCGGCGGCGGCGGAGAAGAGCCGGCGCCCGGTGGCCTCCCCGTACGTGCCGCGGAGCATCGGCTCCGCCTCGTGCTCCAGGTAGCGGACGAGTGCCTGCCGGGCGTGGCCGCCGCCGTAGGTGTTGTCGAGGGCTCGGAAGAGCTCGCCGACCGAGCGCAGGGCGGCCACGTCGCCGCCGCTGACCCGCTGGCCGGGGCCGCGTTCGGTCCGCTGACGGGGGACGCCGTGGCCGTCCGGCAGGCCGGTGACCGCCGGGGGCACGGGCGCCCCGGGGGGTGTGGACGGGCCGGAGGGCCGGGAGGGCACGGGTCCGCGGGGTCCGCCCCGGCCGGGTCCGGGTGCCGTGGCCCCGCCGGGTCCGGGCATCCCGTACGTCCCGCGCGCCCCCGGCACCCCGCGTGCGCCCGCAAGGCCGCCGGGGCGGACGGAGCCGCCCGGCTCGGCGGTTCCCACCGCCCCGGCCGTCCCGCGGACGGCACCGGTCCCGTCGTGCGCCGGGGGCGCGGGTTCGCCGCCCCGCCCCACCCATTCGTCGGCCCGTCCGATCAGCCAGTCCCTGCTGGGCACGACGAGTCCGGCGGGAGTGAAGGCGATCTTGCGCAGTTCCGCGTTGCTGCCCGAGTCCTTGCGCCACAGCCCGCTGACGATGTCGACCGCCTCCGCGGGCGTGGCCGCGAACTCCAGGCCGGCGTAGACCGGGGCGCACGCGTCGAGGCCCAGGTCCTGTGCGGAGAGGCGGCGGCCGAGCCGCCGGGTGAAGACCTCGGCGATCAGCGCGGGGGTGGTGCCGCGGGGCTGCTGGCCGCGCAGCCAGCGGGTCACGGAAGTTTTGTCGTACCGCAGGTCGAGGCCGTGTTCGAGGCCGAGTTGGTCCACCCTGCGGGCGAGGCCGGCGTTGGAGAAACCGGCCTCGGTGATGAGCGAGGCGAGTCGGCGGTTGGGGGTGCGCTGCGGAGGTCGTTCCGACATCAGCTGTACGGTCTCCTGCCTTCGGGGCCGGTCGGCCAGCCCTTATGGAACGGCGCGAATTTAGCGGCCTCCGTGCCCGTCACAGCTACCTTCGCTTCACTTTCATCCGATCGTGTGAGGATTGAGGGCGGCGCTGACGGGTAAGACCTGCCGGGCCGCCGCCCCGGGGCCGGTCGTACAGTGGCCGGGGGCGTGATCCAGTGCATGGTGGCGCGGTTCCGGGCACCTCCCGGCTCCCGGCACCGCTAGTAGGAGGGCATCTGTCGTGGCTGAGCTTCGGTTCGTCCGGCTGGGATTCGGCGAGGAAGCCGTCGACTACCAGGAGGCCTGGCAGAAGCAGCGCGAGGTGCACGCGGCCAGATTCGAGGACACCGTCCCGGACACCTGTCTGCTGCTGGAACACCCGCCCGTGTACACGGCCGGGCGACGCACGACCGACAGCGAGCGTCCGCTGGACGGCACCCCGGTCATCGACGTGGACCGCGGCGGCAAGATCACCTGGCACGGTCCCGGGCAGCTGGTCGGCTACCCGATCCAGAAGCTGCCCCGCCCGGTGGACGTGGTCGCGCACGTACGCCGGCTGGAGGACGCGCTGATCCGCACCGCGGCCGAGTTCGGCGTGGAGACCACCCGGGTCGAGGGCCGCAGCGGCGTCTGGGTGCTCGGCGACCCGGTCGAGGACCGTCCGTCGCTCGGCGGTCTCTCGCTCGACTTCGACCCCCGGCTCCAGGACGAGGAGTTCGACGCGCGGCTGAACGGCCCCGAGTACGCCCCGTCCAACGCCGGCCAGCGCCGCGAGGACCGCAAGCTGGCGGCGATCGGCATCCGGGTGGCCAAGGGCGTGACCATGCACGGCTTCTCGTTCAACGTGAACCCGGACAACACCTGGTTCGACCGGATCGTGCCGTGCGGCATCCGGGACGCGGGCGTCACCTCGCTCGCGTACGAGCTGGGCCGCGACGTCACCATCGCGGAGGTGCTCCCGGTCGTCGAGAAGCACCTCCGGGACGTCCTGGAGAACGCGCATCTGGCGCCGCGCGTCGTCGGACGACCGGCGGATGCCGTGGCCACGGCATGACACTCTGGAGGGCCGACGGGGAATAGGACCTGTCGGCCACAGGTTGGCCAGACGTAAAGCCGTCTGAACCACGGGCGTACCCTGGTGTTCGCCGAAGAATCCAATGCAGTGAAAGCAAAGGGGAGTGCCGGAGTGTCCGCTGTCGCACCCGACGGACGCAAGATGCTTCGCCTGGAGGTCCGGAACAGCCAGACCCCCATCGAGCGCAAGCCCGAGTGGATCAAGACCCGGGCGAAGATGGGCCCCGAGTACAACCAGTTGCAGAAGCTCGTGAAGAGCGAGGGTCTGCACACGGTGTGCCAGGAGGCCGGCTGCCCCAACATCTTCGAATGCTGGGAGGACCGCGAGGCCACCTTCCTCATCGGCGGTGACCAGTGCACCCGGCGCTGCGACTTCTGCCAGATCGACACGGGCAAGCCGCAGGCCCTGGACCGGGACGAGCCCCGCAGGGTCGGCGAGTCCGTCGTCACGATGGACCTGAACTACGCCACCATCACCGGCGTCGCGCGCGACGACCTGGAGGACGGCGGCGCCTGGCTGTACGCGGAGACCGTGCGCCAGATCCACGCGCTGACCGCCGACCGGGAGGCCGGCCGCACCAAGGTCGAGCTGCTGATCCCCGACTTCAACGCGGTCCCCGAGCAGCTCGCCGAGGTCTTCTCCGCGCGCCCCGAGGTGCTCGCGCACAACGTGGAGACGGTGCCGCGGATCTTCAAGCGGATCCGCCCCGGCTTCCGCTACGAGCGCTCCCTGGAGGTCATCACGCGGGCCCGCGAGGCCGGGCTGGTGACCAAGTCGAACCTGATCCTCGGCATGGGCGAGACCCGCGAGGAGGTCAGCGAGGCGCTCCGGGACCTGCACGACGCGGGGTGCGAGCTGATCACGATCACGCAGTACCTGCGCCCCTCCGTGCGGCACCACCCGGTCGAGCGCTGGGTGAAGCCGCAGGAGTTCGTGGAGCTGAAGGACGAGGCCGACGAGATCGGCTACTCCGGCGTGATGTCCGGGCCGCTGGTCCGTTCCTCGTACCGCGCCGGGCGCCTCTTCCAGCAGGCGATCGAGCGCCGGGACGCCGCCGCCGCGGCGCCCGCCGTGTGAATCCGAGCACAAGAAGCTACTGAGCAGTAATGGATGGTCCGACGCGGCCCCTACGCTCTCCGCAGGTCGGAGGCGCGTATGGGCCGCGTCGGCGTGCGCGGCGCCCGGATCAAGGTTTCATTGGTGTTTGACCGACCGGTCATGCGCTGGTAACACCGAGCAATGACGCTGGGTGCACACGGGCGCAGTGGCTCGCGGTGGCCGTCCGGCCGCCACCGGCCCTGTCCCCGTGCCCCGCGCCCGCCACCCATTTCGCGCAACGCAGTCCCGGGCACGTTCGCACCGGGCAGCTGAGTCCACGCAACTCAGTCCGCACATCCGCTCCGAGGAGATTTCCACGATGCAGGCCGTGCCGGTACGCGCCACCGCCATCCCTTCCGTCACCGATGCCCTCCGCGCCGTCGAGTCGCTGCTCCTGAGCGGCGGCCAGCGCACCGCCCGCCGCAACGCCTGGAACGCGGTCGTGGAGGACCGGCGCCGGGCCAAGGACAGGGTCGAGACCGAGTACGTACTGGAGGCCGCGGCCGACCACCGTTCCTAGGCCACGTAAACTTCTGTGCATGGCGAGGAAGGCAAACACTGAAGGCGCGGACAGCGCCGAGAACGCGGGGCGGCTCAAGCAGATCGCCCTGACCTACAAGATGGCCAAAAGGACCGATCCCAAGGTCGGTCTCGTCGTCGCGGGCGTGGGAATCGTCACCTTCGGTGTCCTTCTCGGGGTCGGCTTCCTGATCGGCCACCCGATCTACCTGGGCATCCTGGGCTTCGTGCTGGCCCTCCTCGCAATGGCGATCGTCTTCGGACGGCGTGCCGAGCGTGCCGCCTTCGGGCAGATGGAGGGGCAGCCGGGCGCCGCCGCGGCCGTGCTGGACCGGGTGGGACGCGGCTGGACCACGACCCCGGCGGTCGCGATGAACCGCAACCAGGACGTCATCCACCGCGCCGTCGGCAAGGCGGGCATCGTGCTGGTCGGCGAGGGCAACCCGAACCGGGTGAAGGCTCTGCTCGCGGCCGAGAAGAAGAAGATGTCGCGCATCGTGGTCGACGTACCGGTGCACGACATCATCGTCGGCAACGACGAGGGCCAGGTGCCGCTGAAGAAGGTGCGCACCAAGATGCTGAAGCTGCCGCGCGTCCTGACCGGCCCGCAGGTGACGGCCGCCAACGACCGGCTGCGCGCGATGGGCGACCTGATGAGCAACATGCCCCTGCCGAAGGGCCCCATGCCCAAGGGCATGCGGATGCCGCGGGGCAAGATGCGCTGACGTCTCGAGAACGTCGAAGGGCGGGGCGCGAACCGGTTCGGTTCGCGCCCCGCCCTTCGTGTACGTACGCTTTCGGCAGTGCCGGTGCCCCGGGCGTGTCCCGGGCCCTCCCGGCGCCGGACGCCCGCAGGACCGCCCCGGGTGTCCCGAACCGCTTCGGACGGGATGCCCCGGATGCCGTCGGACACCTCGGACGCCCCTGGCGCCTCTGCGGCCTCGAACGCGCCCGGCGCCTCGGAGCCGCCGAATGTCTCGGATGCGGACCTGGACCGCGCGGGCCGGCCGGATGCCTCAGATGCGGACCTGGACGGCGCGGGCCAGCCGGTCGTGCAGCCCGCGGCCGTCGCGGTCCCACACCAGGGCCGGGATCACCAGGCACAGCAGCACGCTGCGGACGACGGCCCACCCGAACGGCAGCCGGCCGCCGTTCTCCGCGATGACCCTGATGCCCAGGATGCGCTTGCCGGGGGTGCAACCGATGGTCCCGACGGTGAGCACGCTCAGTACGAGGAAGATGCCCAGGGCCCAGTTCCCGGCCGCCTGCTGGTCACCGCGAGCGAACAGCCCGTATGCGATCAGCATGCACAGGGCCCAGTCGATGAAGATCGCGCCGAAACGCCGGCCGAGCGGCGCGACGGAGCCCGGCCCCTGCTCGGGCAGGCCCAGCCGTTTGCCCCGGTGGCCGAAGTCGGCCCCCATCTCCTCGGCGGCCGCGCGCGGCCCGGAGAGCCACGATCCGATTGCTTGCCTGTTGTCCACCCGAACACGGTACTGCGCCCGCATTCTCCCCCGGCCCGGCGGGTACCGCGCAGGGCCCGGAAGGGCCGGGAAAGGCCCTGGGGAACGGCGGGGGGAGGGAGGGGAGGAACGGTCGGGGCGACGCCTCCATTACCGGCCATGAGGCGCCGGTCACACCCGGCCCGGTTAACTTCTGCGAAACAAATGGGTCATGCTTGAGAAATCCGGTCTGCCTATGGTCAGGTCCAGCGTGTGCCACCGCACTGGCCCCACCACGAGCTGCAACCCCGTCCCTCCCGGGCCGGGAGTAGGAGGAGTTGGATGTTCCAGAACGCCGACGACGCGAAGAAGTACATCGCCGAAAATGACGTCAAGTTCGTCGACGTCCGGTTCTGTGACCTGCCCGGTGTGATGCAGCACGTCACCGTCCCGGCGGCGACCTTCGACCCGAACGAAGAGCTTGCCTTCGACGGCTCGTCGATCCGCGGTTTCCAGGCCATCCACGAGTCCGACATGTCCCTGCGCGCGGACCTGTCGACCGCCCGTGTCGACCCCTTCCGCCGCGACAAGACCCTCAACATCAACTTCTTCATCCACGACCCGATCACCGGCGAGCAGTACAGCCGCGACCCGCGGAACGTGGCGAAGAAGGCCGAGGCGTACCTCGCCTCCACCGGCATCGCCGACACCGCGTACTTCGGTCCCGAGGCCGAGTTCTACGTCTTCGACAGCGTCCGCTTCCAGACGTCGGCGAACGAGAGCTTCTACCACATCGACTCCGAGGCCGGCGCCTGGAACACCGGTGCGCTCGAGGACAACCGCGGTTACAAGGTCCGCTACAAGGGCGGTTACTTCCCGGTCCCGCCGGTCGACCACTTCGCCGACCTGCGCGCCGAGATGTCCCTGGAGCTGGAGAAGAGCGGCCTGCAGATCGAGCGCCAGCACCACGAGGTCGGCACCGCCGGCCAGGCCGAGATCAACTACAAGTTCAACACGCTGCTCGCCGCCGCCGACGACCTGATGCTCTTCAAGTACATCGTGAAGAACGTCGCCTGGCGCAACGGCAAGACCGCGACCTTCATGCCGAAGCCGATCTTCGGCGACAACGGCTCGGGCATGCACGTCCACCAGTCCCTGTGGTCCGGCGGCACCCCGCTGTTCTACGACGAGCAGGGCTACGCGGGCCTCTCGGACACCGCCCGCTACTACATCGGCGGCATCCTCAAGCACGCCCCGTCGCTGCTGGCGTTCACCAACCCGACGGTGAACTCCTACCACCGCCTGGTCCCGGGCTTCGAGGCCCCGGTCAACATGGTGTACTCGCAGCGCAACCGTTCCGCCGCGATGCGCATCCCGATCACGGGCTCCAACCCGAAGGCCAAGCGCGTCGAGTTCCGCGCCCCGGACCCGTCGTCCAACCCGTACCTCGCCTTCTCCGCGCTGCTGATGGCGGGCCTGGACGGCATCAAGAACAAGATCGAGCCCGCGGAGCCGATCGACAAGGACCTCTACGAGCTGGCTCCCGAGGAGCATGCGAACGTCCAGCAGGTCCCGACCTCCCTCCCGGCCGTCCTGGACGCGCTGGAGGCGGACAACGAGTACCTGCAGGCCGGTGGCGTCTTCACGTCCGACCTGATCGAGACGTGGATCGACTACAAGCGCACCAACGAGATCGCCCCGATCCAGCTGCGCCCGCACCCGCACGAGTTCGAGCTCTACTTCGACCTCTAGACCGCGAGGTCGGGTGATCCGGTAACAAACACACCGCACAGCACAGGTTCATGGGCCCTCATCGGGAAACCGATGAGGGCCCATGGGCGTTCGAGGCCGCCGATCAGCTGTCGGGCACGAGGCGCAGCGGGGGCTGCGCCTGCGCCGTCCGGACGCGTCGCCTGCCGGAGGCAGGGAATCACTGAGCCGGCATCATCACCGGTTGCTCGACGGTGCCGGTCCCAGTCCCTGTGCCGGTGCTGGTGCCGGTACCTGTCCCGGTCCCGGTACCCGTGCCGGTCCCGGTGCCAGTACCCGTGCCGGTGCCGGTACCGGTACCTGTGTCAGTGCCGGTCCCAGTACCCGTACCCGTGCCGGTTCCAGTACCCGTGCCGGTGCCGGTACCTGTGCCGGTCCCAGTACCCGTACCCGTGCCGGTTCCAGTACCCGTGCCGGTTCCAGTGCCCGTGCCGGTGCCGGTGCCGGTGCCGGTTCCAGTACCCGTGCCGGTACCGGTGCCGGTGCCTGTGCCGGTGCCGGTCCCAGTGCCCGTGCCCGTGCCTGTTCCAGTACCCGTGCCGGTCCCAGTGCCGGTGCCGGTTCCAGTACCCGTGCCGGTACCAGTGTCCGTGCCCGTGCCCGTGCCCGTTCCAGTACCTGTGCCCGTGCCCGTGCCCGTGCCTGTTCCAGTACCTGTGCCTGTGCCTGTGCCCGGTGTGGTCGTGCCGCCACCGACCGTGTTGCCACCGCCGACCGTGTTGCCGCTGCCCGCGATGACGGAGCCACCGATGGTGGAGCCGATGATCTGATTCAGGTTGTTGATCGTCTGATTGCTGATCTGGTTGATCACGGTCTGCGACAGGCCGAGGCTTCTGCCCGTGGCCTGCGCCGCCGCCACGCCCTGTGCCGCCGCCTGCTGCGGGGAGGCGCCCCTGCTGATCGCCGACTGCGCCGCGCTCACCCCGGCGGCCGCGGCTGCGGCCACGCCGCCTGCCGATTCACCCCCGGTGCAGGCCACGGGTCCCACGGAGAAGCTGCCCGTGCCCGTCACTGCGGTCGGTCCGATGCGACCGTCGGCAGAGGGGCGCAGCACCATCCCGCCGGGAGAGACGACGAACAGCGCGTTGGGATCGAAGTTCTCTCCGGTCAAGGTGCTCGCCGCCACCCGGCACGTCTGGGTCGGTGCGGCGGAAGCCGGTGCGGCAGTGGTCACTGCCAGCCCTCCGACGAGCGCCACTGCCGCGGCGGAACTCAGGACGACTTTTCCCTTCACGGTTTTCCCCTTTCGGACACTGCGCTTTCTTGCTGTTCCAGCCGCGTGCCGTCGTGCGCAGCGGGCAGGAGTCACGGCGTGACCCCGGCTTGACGCCGATGTGACGACGGGACTGAAAGCAGCAACTCCGGGCGGGATTCCTGAATCCCGCCTCTTCCAGCTTGCGCGCTCATTCCGAGGATGTCGCACCGAAAGATTTCCGGGATTCAACCAGTAATTACTGGGGAGTTGAGAGCCGGTTCCGCACAGGACGTGCCCCGGACCGGACGATACGATGGTGGCCGGCGCCCGGTACGGGTTCTGCGGGAGTCACCCCGCCGAACCCCGGCGCCGGTACCACCGAGGCCCCGGAAAACTGATGGGGCAATCCGGTTCACATCGAACCTCCGAGCTGATGAACATGAAGAAGACAACCCTGCGGAACATCGGTGTCGCAGCGGCGGCTTCCTTCTTGGCAGCCGGAATCCTCGGTACTTCGGCGAGCAGTTCCGTCGCCCTGCCGCAGAATTCCCGGGCCGCGCCTTCGGCGCTCAGGTGCTACACAGTCGTTGACGACCCGAATGAGATCGTCTGCTACCAGATTTCGCAGCGGGCCACGAATACGGGGAGTCAGATCGTGTTCTGGCCCTTCCTCATCCAGGTGCCCACACCTGCGAATCCCCCGGAGCCGGTCGTCGTGAACGTCCTGCCGCCGGATCTGCCTCCGGATCTGTCCGCGGGGATTTTCTCCGGGTAGTACGGGGCAGCGGCTCCGGCCGTCGACGGGGTCAGTGCCGCAGGGCCGTTCCCACCTCGGCCACGACCTCGCCCGACAGCTTGCGGTTGCTGCGGGCCGTGGCGTCCTTGGACGCCTTGGGAGCGACGCCGGACACCGTCACCACCACCGTGTCGACCAGGCCGCCCTTGTCGTCGCGGAAATTGATCTGCACCGCGTAGGACTTCGCCGAGTCGGTGCCGTTCGTCACGGTGACCTTCGCGGTGGCCCGGCCGTCGCCGTCGGTGACGGGGGAACCCACCTTCACGTCGCCCCTGGCGTTCACACCGTCCTTGAAGCCCTTCAGCTTCTCGCCCGCCGCCGCTGTCGCCGAGGCCACCACGTCGGCACCCCTGGACGCCGCCGACGCCGCGGCGGACGCGGCCCTGGAGGCCGTCTCGGAGGCGCTCCCGCCGTCGCCGGAGCAGGCCGCGGCCGTCGACATCACGACCGCCGTCAGCAGCACGGCCACCGGTCCCCGTACGGCGTTCCTCGTCATCGTGCCTCCCGGCGCTCGCCCCCTGCCCCCGTTCCTCCCCGGCCCAGTCAAAGGGGCGGCGGGCGATGCCGCATGCCGTGGGCACCGGACGGGTGGTGGTCCGGGTGGCCGAAGCCGGCCGGTGCCGGGTCGCGGCGCGTCGTGGGACGGACCAGCCTGGGGGCATGAACGACACGGACCCGCCCGGGATCGTGGGCGACGCGTACGGACCCGGGGTCGTGGGCGACCGGGAGCGGTTCACCGCCCCCGGGACGGCACGGCCCCGGCGGTGGTGGCCCGGGGTGCTGCTGCTCGCCGTGCTCGTACCGGCCGTCGGTGGTGCCGTGGCCGTCGAATGGACCGCCGGGGTGCTGGCGCGGGAGGGGGCGAGACCTCTCCGCGTCACCTACGAGGTCACCGGGACCGCCCGGGACGTCACCGTCACCTACCCCGCCTGGCAGGACGGCGGCCTGTCCACGGCGCGGCTGACCCTGCGCTCCCTGCCGTGGACCGGGGAGGTGCGGACCAGGGGCTTCATGCGGGGCGGCGCCCTCGCCGTCACCCTCGGGAGGTCGGGCGGCGAGGTCTCCTGCGCCGTGACGGTGGACGACGGAACCGTCCGGACGGCCTCGGCCTCCGGGGCCTTCGCCACCGCCACCTGCGACGGCTTCTGAACCCGATGCGCGGGGACTCCGAAGGACCGGGGACGCCGAAGCGCCGATGCGTGCCGATGCGCACGGGTGCGGCCGGGTTCCCGGGCTCGGTGAGGAGCCCGGGAACCCGGCCGCACGGGATGCGTCGGAGTCAGCGCCCGTAACGGATCAGGGCGCGGACCATGCGGCAGGTCGTGTCGGACGGCGGGTGGATGCCGATGCGCTCGGCGGTCGCGCGTATCTTGGCGTTGGTCGCCGTCGACGGGTAGTAGACGCCCGTGTCGAGCAGGGCTATCGCCAGGCGCATGGCCTTCAGGCGACGGTTGTGGGTGATGTACCACTCACGGGGCCGGCCCGCGGGGAGCGGCTTCTTCTGCAGGGGCTTGTGGAACGGCTTGGTCGTGACTGCGGCAACGGCCATGAACAACCTCCTGGCACGGTCGTGGAACCCTCACGAACTACCTCCATTTTACGGCCCACCACTGACAATCGCCGCTGGCCAGCAGGGCTTTCATGGATTTGTTCCGGCGTCTTCGGCCGCACCGGGAGCGGGGTCCTGCCGGGCCTTCGCCGTCCGGGGGAACGGGGTCGCTCCCGTACCTTTGACCCCATGGAGATCTGGATCAACCCCGCCTGTTCGAAGTGCCGCAGCGCGGTGCAGCTGCTCGACGCGGAGGGTGCCGAGTACACCGTCCGCCGCTACCTGGAGGACGTGCCGTCGCCGGACGAGATCCGGGCCGTGCTCGACCGGCTGGGACTGGAGCCGTGGGACATCGCACGGACCCAGGAGGCGGACGCGAAGGAGCTCGGGATCAAGGAGTGGCCGCGCGAGGCCGACTCCCGCGAACGGTGGATCTCGGCCCTCGCCGAGCACCCGAAGCTGATCCAGCGGCCGATCATCACCGCGGACGACGGGACCGCCGTCGTGGCGCGCACGGACGAGGCGGTACGGGACGCCCTGGGCCGCTGAGGGACCGGCGCGCCGGGCGGGTGCGCCGCCCCCGGAAGCGTCCCCGTGCGGTGCGTCGGCCCGCCCGGCGTGCCGTACGGGCGCGTCGGGGCCGTGCCCGCCCGTGCCGGGCCCCGCGTCACCGGGCCGTCAGGAAGTCGGCCGCCCTGCGGTTCAGTTCGGCGGCCGTCGGCTCGTGCAGCGGCAGGGTGTGGTGGGTCGCACCGGGGATCGTCACCGTCTGTGCGCGCGGCAGCAGCCGGTCCGCCGCGGCGGCGACGCGGGCCGGGTCGTGGACCCTGCCGCTCCCGGCCAGCAGGATCAGGGTCGGCACGTCCAGGCCGCGCAGGGCGTCGGGGGCCGGGCGGGGACCGGTGACGGGGCGGGCGGAGGGGAAGTCCGCCCCTGCGCAGCACAGCCGCAGCCAGGCCGGGTCCAGTGCGGCGCCACCCGTCTCCCACTCCAGGAAGGCGCGCGTCCGCCGCGCGTCGGGGCGGAGCAGCATCGGCAGCGCGCGCAGCAGGTAGCCGGGGCGGAAACCGGCGAAGCACTGGGTGGGGTCGAGGAGGATCAGCTTCCGGACGCGGTGGGGCGCGTGCAGGGCGTGGTGGAGGGCGATCCAGGCACCGTACGAGTGCCCGCACAGCGCGGCGCGGTCGGCGCCCAGCCCGTCCAGCACGGCGTCGAGCCAGGTCGTCAGGTCCCGCACCGTACGGACCGGGCGTTCCCCCGCGACGCTGCGGCCCGGGTCGCCGACGAGGTCGACGGCGTGCACGCGGTGGGTCCGGCCCAGGTGGGCGGCCTGGGCGTACCAGACGGTGGAGGTCGCGCCGCCGCCGGCCAGCAGCACCAGGGGCGGGGCGTCCCCGGGGCCGTGGCTGTTGACCCGGGTCGTGCCGTACGGGGTGGGGAGCTCCGTGTGCGTCGTGCCGGCGGGCCATCTGGTCGCCAGGACCTCGTCGTAGGCCGCGAGGAAGGACGTGCTGACGGTCATGGGTGTGCCTCCCGGATCGACTGCCGACCGATATTATCTCGCTGAGCGAGATGATTGGAACGGGTGACCGGGAGAGGGGACGGCGTGATGAGCGACGAGGGACCCGAGCTGGAGCTCGTCCATCTGCTGCGCAGGGTGACCGTCGAATTCGGGCTGCGCCAGGCCGAGTTCGCGAGCCTGCACGGGATGCACAGCACCGACGTGCGCGCGCTGATCTGCCTGCTGGACGCGGAACGGGCCGGTACGGCGGCCACCGCCGGGTGGCTCGGCCCGCAGCTCGGGCTCAACTCCGCGGGCACCACCTCGCTCATCGACCGCCTGGAGCGGCTGGGGCACCTCACCCGGATCCGCGACGCGTGCGACCGGCGCCGGGTGCTGCTGAGCGTGACGCCGCGCGCGAGGGAGCTGGGGCGGGCGTTCTTCGGGCCCCTGATCGAGGACACCACGGCGGTGCTGCGCGACCTCGACGACAACGGGACGGCCGCCGTCCGGCGCTTCCTGGACGCCGCGCACCGGGCGGTCGCCACGGCTCCCCCGCCGGTCGCCTGAACCGGCCCGCCCGCCGGTCCCGTACCGCCCCACCGCCCGACCGACCGCACGAACCGGCTCGTCCCACGAAGCGGAGACCTCACCCCATGTCCCGGCCCGGCCCCTTCCCCATGGCCTTCTTCAGCGACTTCGTCATCACCGGAACGGTGGGCGGCGCCGACGCCGCCTCCACGCCCGACGAGGTCACGGCACTGCTCGGCGACGACTTCGTGGAGAGCTTCGAGCGGGGGCGGCGGCTGCGCTGCTACGACCTCGCCGAGTTCGCCTGGCAACGGCTCTCGCCCGAGGACCCCTGGGACGGCCTCTACGTCATGGTGCAGGCCCATCGGCTCGAAGTGCCCCTGCTGATGGACGACTTGGACCGGGAGCTGCGGCGGGCGGGCTTCCCCGTCACCGAGGTGACGCCCGACGGGCTCGGATGCCGTCGTTTCGTGCGGGAGGACAGCCGGGTCGGTCTGCTCGTCGACGAGGGCACCGGGGCCGTCCTCAAGATCTCGGCACCGACGTGGTTCGGGACCGGCCCCCGGTACGCGACGCCCGCCTGGTCGCCGGAGGCCGGGAGGAGCTGGGCGGAGCACCTGGTGGGGCTGGACCCCGACGGGCGGGAGCGGTGGGCCGCGCGCCGCGGGCCCGAGGACGCGGAGGAGTGCGCCCGCTGGTGGTGGTTCCTGCTGGACTCCTGCCTGCGGCGGACCCCCCAGGGGCCGGACCGGGTGGGGAGTCCGTGGGCGGAGCTGGCGCTCTGGCTGGTCGGGAAGTGCCGGACGGCCGGGGTGCTGGACCGGGCGGAGGCGGCGCTGGAGGTCGCCGGCCGGGAGCTGCTGCCGCCGGACGAGACCGTCCGGATGTGTCTCGACGCCATGCCGGTGTCCCGGGCCGAGGTGGCGATCAGGGGCACCACCGCGTACACCCGGGAGCACCTCGTGGCGGTCAACCGGTCCCGGCGGGTCAAGGCCCTGGCCCTGGCCGCCGGTGCCCAGCTGCGCAGGGGCGTGCGGGAACCGGCGCTGCGGGCCGAGGTGACGGCGTGGCTGGAGCTCCGCCCGGTACTGATGTGACGGCCGGGGCGCCGGGCCGGGGCCGGGGCCGGGGCCGTGGTTTCCTCCGCTCCCCTACTCCCCCACCTGCTTCTCCGCCTCGGCCAGCAGTTCCGTGAGCCGCAGGCCGAACCGTACGTCGCACGGGTTCGGCTCCCCCGTGCGCACCGATTCGATCAGCGCGTCCACCGCCGCCCGGAAGGAGCCGACCGCGTCGCCCCAGCGCGGCAGCGTGACGACTCCCTGCTCGCCCCGGAGCTCGATGCCGGTGCCCACCGCGCCCGTCGGGGCGCCCAGGGCGAGCGTCACCGTGCTGGACGCGCCGGAGGTGTGGCGGAGGATCAGGTGGACGGCGTCGGACGGGCCGCGTGCCGCGGTCAGCCCGGTCACGTCGCCCAGCACCGGGATCAGGACCGACAGGACGTGCGGGCCGACGTCCCACAGGCCGCCCTTCTCGCGACGCCAGGGCGAGGCGGCGTACTCGCTGGTCGAGCCCGGTGCGAACAGTGCCCCGATCCACTCGGCGCGGGCGGTGAACCAGCCGTCCAGGGCGGCCTGTTCACCGATCCAGGCGGAGGTGTCGGCCGCGAACCTCAAGGTGCAGAAGACGACGGACGCGACCCCCGTCTGTTCGACGGCGCGGGCGACCTCGCCGGCCCCCGCGACGGTGGTCGCGACCGGCTTGTCCAGCAGCAGGTGGCGTCCGGTGGCCGCGGCGCGGGCGGCGAGCGGGGCCTGGACGTCCGGCGGCACGGCGAACGCGATGGCGTCACTGGCGGCGAAGAGCTCGTCGATGCCCGCGTCGCCGGTGTACGCCGTGGTGCCGTGCGCGGCGGCCAGCGCGTCCGCGGCCCCGGCGTTGCGGCCCCACACACCGCTGAGCGCGACGCCGGGGTGGGCGGCGAGGGCGGGGGCCTGGGTGTTCCGGGCCCAGGGCCCCGTACCGACGAGGCCGATGCGCAGGGGGGTCGGGGGAAGTGTCGTCATGGGGCAAGTCTGCCGGGTGGACCGGGCCCGCCCCGTATTGAGCCGCCGACCGGCCCCGTCCCGGCGGATCGGAACGGCGGATCGGCACGCCGCCGGGAACGACGCCCGGAACGGCGGCCGTCGCCGGTCATATCCATTTGGCCGGGGGCGGCGTTCATGGCTACGTTTGCGGGGCCGGCCGCGGGACTCCGGCGCGACTTCCGGGACTTGCCTCTGAAGCAGTGATTTCGCTGTTCGCGCCCCCATTCCCCGGCCGGCACCCCACCGCCCCCGTACCGGGCGGTGCGCGACACCACGGGGGAACCATGTCCACCAGCACCGGCACCGACGCCGGGCTCGTCGCCGCCGAGGACGTGCTGCTCTTCGTCAACGCGGCGATCACCGCCACCGGCCAGCGCGAGTTCCGCTCGACCGCGTACCAGCAGCAGCTCTCGCTGGACTTCCTGCACGAGTACGTACGGGTCAACTACCGCCGGGTGTACGCCTGCGCGCTCGCCCTCGACATCAACGACCACAACGCGGCGCGCATCGTCCAGGGGCTGCTGGAACACGCCGGGGACGCGACGCCCGGGGAGAAGCGCACCGAGGGCCGGCTGATCGCCGCCCGGCTGGCGAAGCTGCCGCCGCAGCGCGTGTACCGGCTGTTCCGGGCGCTGCGCGCGGCCGGGGTGAACAACCGGCGCACCCGCGCGATCATGCGCGACTGGCTGGCCGCGCGGCCCGACCTGGCGCACGACGCGGTGAAGTACCGCTCCGGTCTGAAGGCCGCGGCCCGCCACGCCCACCTCCGGCTCGACGGGGCCGGGCGGCCGGAAGCGGCCGGGGAGCCGGAGGAGGACGCCGAGGTCGGGGACTTCCTGTTCCGGCCGGGACTGCGCACCCACTACCGGCACCAACTGCTCGACGCCTGGCGGCGCGCCCACTACGAGCAGCGGGCCGTCACGGAGCTGCCGTTCACCGTCGCCGAGGGCTTCGCCGCCCGGCACGGCATGAGGCGCGAGGTGCTCCTGGAGCGGGCCGCACCCCGGATGACCCGGCTGGAGCGGCTGCGGACCCAGCGGCAGCGCACCGACACGACCGGCCTGCTGCCCGCCGACGTGGACCTGACCGCGATGCCGCTGACCCGGCTCGCGCTGTACGTCCTGTCGCTCGACCTCGACGAGCGCCGGCTCCACCGCGCGGAGCTGACCCGCGCGCTGCGCACGGCGGCACGGCGCGCGGCGGGTCCGCACGCCGGGAGCTGGGGCCGGGTCGCGGCCGTGCTGGACGACAGCTACTCCTCGTACGGTTCGGGCGAGAAGCGGCGCCGTCCGCTCGCCGTGGCACTGGCCTGCCACCACCTGCTGGAGGCGCTGGCCGCGCCGGGCGGGTACACCCCGCTGTGGACCTCGGGCCGCACCGATCCGCTGCTGGCCAGGCCCTGGGGGGCGACCCCGCTCGGCACCCGGGTGCTGGACGCCCTGGAGCTCGGCCCCGACCGGCTGGTCATCGTCTCGGACGGCTGGGACAACGCCCCGCCCGGACTGGCCGGCGAGGTGCTCAGGGTGTGGCGGACCCGGCTCGACCCGGACCGGCGCACCGAGGTGGTGCATGTGAACCCCGTATACGACGCGGACGGTTTCGACGTGCGGCGCCTCGCGCCGAGCGTGCCGACGGCGGGCATCCGGGACGCGGAGGACCTGCCGACGCTGGTGGAGATCGCGCAGTTCGCCGAGGGGCGCACGGGACCCGCGGCCCTGTACGCCTATCTGGACCGGCAGGTCGCGCGTTTCGTGGCCGAGGACAGGACGGGAGCCGCATCGTGAGGACGGGAGCCGCATCGTGAACAGGCTCGAACTGACCGGGCTCACCACCCGCCCCGCCCAGGTGTGGGGCGGCGTCCGGCTGGTGCCGCTGGTGCGCGAGCAGCCGGTCGAGGGGCTCCGGCTGCACGAGGAGCTCTACCTGGACGCCGTGCCCGGCGTCGTGGACCTCGGGCCGCGCGACCACTACGTCTCGGTCATTCCGCACGGCTTCGTCGCCGACTGGTCCGGCGAGGGCGAGCAGAGCGTCGCGTACGGCACCCAGCTCGGCGCCCCGGCGGGCTCCCCGGCCGGGGGCCGGACGCCCCGGACCGCCCGGCTCCACCGCCACCGCCACCACCGCATGGCCAAGCGGCAGCCCGGCGACCGGCTGCGTTTCCTGCCGCTGCACCTCGCGCTGGAGGGGTATCTCGCCCTGCACTTCGGCGGGCCCTCGACCGCCTGGGAGGAGTGGTCGCGGCAGGCGCTGCGCGACGGCCTCTCGCCGCGCGCCGAGGACGCGTACCTGGGGTGGACGGTGCAGGGGCTCGACGACGCGCTGCGGGCCTTCGAGATCCATCCCGGCCAGTGCGGCGTGATGGTGTACACGGCCGATGTGCTCGCCGCCGCGTTCGTGGTGCCGCACCCGGACGACTACCGACTGCTGCACCCCTCGCTGCTCCAGGACCTGTACGGCGAGCTGGTCCACCAGTACGCGATGTACGGCGGGCCGGTGCCCGAGTTCACGGCGCGGATCTCCGACGGCGCGCAGCTGCGGACCCTCGCCGAGCTGCGGTCGGCGGCGCGGCGCCAGGAGCTGGAGTGGGAGCGGGCGCACGACACCGTGTTCGCGCGCGAGCTGCTGGACAGCTCGTACGCCTTCGACCAGGTGTACCGGATGGGTTCGTTCACGCTGTGGCGGTTCCTGCCCCCGTTCCGGCCGGGCGGGGAGGGGCAGCACATCGGCGAGACGATCACCGACCACAAGGGGCGGGTCGCGTACCTGAAGACGTTCCGGCTGTCCGAGGCCCAGATCCGGCGGGGGCACCTGCTGCACCGGCTCGCCGACGCGGACTGGCAGCTCTCGCGGGCGGCCGCGTCGCTGAACACCACCAAGAAGGAGATGCGACGCCGCATCCACGCGGCCGGCTTCGAGTGGCTGCTCAAGGTCCAGTAGGACGGGTCCCGGGGGCGGCGTCGTCCGCCCGCGGCCCGTGCGCGGGACGGGAAACCTCGGTAACACGGGGTTCACATCCGGGCAACGGACGGGAAATCGCGTCTTGCGAAGCTGCGCTGGACAGACCGGACCGCAGGACCGCAGCACCCGCAAAGGATGGCTTCCGTGACGTTCAAGGCCGAGTACATCTGGATCGACGGCACCGAGCCGACCGCCAAGCTCCGTTCCAAGACGAAGATCATCACCGGGGACCCCTCGCAGGACGTGGACCGGCTGCCGATCTGGGGCTTCGACGGTTCGAGCACCAGCCAGGCCGAGGGGCACGCCTCCGACCGGGTGCTGAAGCCGGTCTTCGTCTGCCCGGACCCGATCCGCGGCGGCGACGACATCCTCGTGCTGTGCGAGGTCTTCGACATCGACATGACGCCGCACGCCTCCAACACCCGTGCCGCGCTGCGCCCGGTGGCCGAGCGGTTCGCCGGTCAGGAGCCGGTCTTCGGCATCGAGCAGGAGTACACCTTCTTCGACGGCCACCGGCCGCTCGGCTTCCCCGAGGGCGGCTTCCCGGCCGCCCAGGGCGGCTACTACTGCGGTGTCGGCGCCGACGAGATCTTCGGCCGCGAGATCGTCGAGAAGCACCTCGACAACTGCCTGAAGGCGGGCCTCGGCATCTCCGGCATCAACGCCGAGGTCATGCCCGGCCAGTGGGAGTTCCAGGTCGGTCCGCTGTCCCCGCTGGAGGTCTCCGACCAGCTGTGGGTCGCCCGTTGGCTGCTGTACCGCACCGCCGAGGAGTTCGACGTCTCCGCGACCCTCGACCCGAAGCCGGTCAAGGGCGACTGGAACGGCGCGGGCGCGCACACCAACTTCTCCACCAGGGCGATGCGCGAGGGCTACGACGCGATCATCACCGCGTGCGAGTCGCTGGGCGAGGGTTCGAAGCCGATGGACCACGTCAAGAACTACGGCGCGGGCATCGACGACCGGCTGACCGGTCTGCACGAGACCGCCCCGTGGAACGAGTACAGCTACGGAGTCTCCGACCGCGGCGCCTCGGTCCGCATCCCGTGGCAGGTCGAGCAGGACCGCAAGGGCTACATCGAGGACCGCCGCCCGAACGCCAACGTCGACCCGTACGTCGTCACGCGGCTGATCGTCGACACCTGCTGCTCCGCGCTGGAGAAGGCCGACCAGGTCTGATCCCGCAGCGCCGTCGTGGCGAGGGGGTGTTCGTCCGGCCGGACGAACACCCCCTCGCCGTGCCCGGCCGGGACCGGCGTGAGGAAGCCAACACGGCGGAGCGTACCGACGGGTGAGAGGGGCCTGCTGCGCCGCCCGGTTGTCTGGTTCAATGGGGCCATGGTCGGCATCCAGTACATCTCGACAGGTCGCAGCGACCTCGAACCGTTCTGGCCTTCCCGTCAGCACCACGACTTCGACCGGGTGTGTTGCCGCGCGTTGAACGCGCAGGCCCTCTAAAGCCGCTCACCCCGGCCTTCGGTCCGCGCGCAAGCAAGTCCGTCCACCGACGACTCCTTCGCGCGAAAGAGCTGACCCTCATGGCGAACACCCGTACCTTCTCCGCCGCTGCCGCCGCCACCGCGGCGCCCTCGGCCCCCGCTGCGGCCACCCCCTCCGCCCGTCCCTTCCCGCCCCGACGCCACCGGTTGCGCGCCGTCGACCCCGACGAGGTCGCCCGGCCCGTCGACGTGACCGACTTCCTGCCGCCGGGCGCCACCTGGCTGCCCGCACCCCAGCACACCGTTCCGGCGCTGCCGGGCCGGCCGCCGATGATCGGCTACCTGGTGCTCGTACCCGCCGATCAGCGGCCCGCCCCCGGAAGCCCGCTCGCCGGGGCCGCCCAGTACGTGGTGCCGACCCCGGTGGAGGACCCCGCCGCGGGTCCGGTGCGCATCGACCCCGTGCGGCGCACCGCCGCGGTGGACGGGAACACGCTCGACCTCACCTACCTGGAGTTCGAGCTGCTCGCCCATCTGGTCGCGCACCCCCACCGGGTGCACAGCCGCGACCAGTTGGTGACCACGGTCTGGGGTTACGGGCACGTGGGCGACGGGCGCACCGTGGACGTCCACATCGCCCGGCTGCGGCGCAAGCTGGGTGCCGAGCACCGCCGTTCGATCCAGACCGTGCGGCGCGTCGGCTACAAGTACATCCCCTGACGGCACCGAGGACGCGTGGAGCGGCCCCGGTCCGGCACCCGCCGGTCCGGGGCCGTTCCACGTGCCCGGCCGGGGGTGTTGCTGGGTACACCCCGACCGGGTGTCGGACCGGCTGACACCCGGACCGCCCGCCGGGTGAGACTGTCTGCGCGACGGGGTCCGGCACGAGGGCCCCACGAAGGGGGGCGGACCACGATGAGTACGACAAAAGGACGGGTGCGCGGTGCGCTGTCGGCCGCCGGGCGGGGGTTCGTGCTGTCGTTCGCGAGCCTGGCCGGCTCGGTCACCCTCTTCGTGTGGACCGTGCTCTCCATCGTCTTCATCCCGCTGGGCATCGGCCTGCTGACCACCCCGCACACACTGGAGCTGGTGCGCAAACACGCCAACCGGCGCCGGCTGCTCGCGATCACCTGGTTCGACATCCGCATCCCGGTCCCGTACCGCCCCTTCCCCGAGGACCTGCGCACCGGGTTCACCGGGCGGGTGGAGCGGACCACGCTGATGCTGAAGGACCCGGCGACCTGGCGCGACATCCGTTGGCTGCTGGTCGACATGACGGCCGGTTACGTGGTGCTGGTCCTGACGGTCGGGCTGTTCGTCTATCCGCTGGAGGGCTTCGTCCTGGCGGCGGGCCTGTGGCGGGTCTTCACCGACGACCGGTACTGGTACGCGTTCGTGCCGGTCGACAGCCAGGCGACGGGGCTGGCCGCCGCCGCACTCGGGGTGGCGCTGCTCGCGATCGGCGTGCGGTTCGCCGAGCCGCTGCTGCGGCTGCACTTCGTGATCACCCGTGCGATGCTGGCCCCCGTCCAGGAGCAGGAACTGGCCCGGCGCATCGACCGGTTGACCGAGACCCGGCACGAGGCGGTGGACACCGCCGCCTCCGAGCTGCGCCGCATCGAACGCGATCTGCACGACGGCGCCCAGGCCCGGCTGGTCGCCATGGGCATGAGTCTGGGCACCGTGGAGGCGCTCATCGAGAAGGACCCGGCGCAGGCGAAGAAGCTCCTGGCAGCGGCCCGCGAGTCCTCCGCCGAGGCCCTGACGGAACTGCGCGACCTGGTGCGGGGCATCCACCCGCCGGTCCTCGCCGAGCGCGGACTCGGGGACGCGGTACGGGCGCTGGCGCTGCGACTGCCCTTCGACTCCGAGGTCGAGGTGGAGCTGTCCGGCCGGGCGGACGCCGCGGTCGAGTCGGCGGCGTACTTCGCGGTGAGCGAGACGCTGACGAACGCCGCCAAGCACTCGGGGGCGGACCGGGTCCGGGTGGACATCTGGCACACGGACTCCGTGCTGCGGATGTCCGTCACCGACAACGGCGGTGGCGGGGCGAGGATCGGGGCGGGTTCGGGCCTGAGCGGAATCGAACGCCGACTCGGTACATTCGACGGCGTCCTGGCCGTCAGCAGCCCCGCGGGCGGCCCCACCATGGTGACCATGGAGATCCCTTGCGAGTTGTCCTAGCCGAAGATCTCTTCCTGCTGCGCGACGGCCTGGTCCGGATGCTGGAGGCGTACGACTTCGAGATCGCGGCCGCGGTCGAGTCCGGTCCCGAACTGACCAGGGCGCTCGCCGAGTCGGAGCCCGACGTCGCGATAGTCGACGTCCGGCTCCCGCCGTCCCACACGGACGAGGGCCTGCAGTGCGCGCTGGCGGCGCGGCGGGCCAGGCCGGGGCTGCCGGTGCTCGTGCTGTCGCAGCACGTGGAGCAGTTGTACGCGCGCGAACTGCTGGCGGACGGCAACGGGGGCATCGGCTACCTGCTCAAGGACCGGGTCTTCGACGCCGACCAGTTCGTCGACGCGGTGCGCAGGGTCGCGGCCGGTGGCACCGCGATGGATCCGCAGGTGATCTCGCAGCTGCTCTCCCGGCGGTCGCAGGACAAGCCGATGGGCGGGCTCACCCCGCGCGAGCTGGAGGTCATGGAGCTGATGGCCCAGGGCCGTTCGAACATGGCGATCGCCTCGCAGCTGGTGATCACGGAGCGGGCGGTGGCCAAGCACACCTCGAACATCTTCGGGAAGCTCGCCCTGCCGCCGTCCGACGACGACAACCGCCGGGTCCTCGCGGTGCTCGCCTACTTGGACCGGGGCTGAACCGGACCGGTCCGGTCCGTACGCCCGTGAGGGCCGAACGGGCCGGATCGGGACGAACCGCCGCCCGCCCCATTGCCCGCCCCCTCTCCCGTCATTAACGTGCGCACCGCACACGCCTGTTGTCGCATGCATCACCATGAACAACACCGAGGAGTGCGGACCGTGACGGAACCTTCCCTGCCCTTCAGCGCCTCCCGCCCCTTCGGCCCGTCCCGGCTCACGAGACGTGCGCTGCTGGGCGCGGCCGGAGCGGTCGGAGCCGTTGCCGCCGTCGGCGCCGCCCCCGCGTCCGCCGTCGCCGCGCCGTCCGCCCCCGCCCGGGACCTCGGTCCCGCGCACGACGCGCTCCGTCGTCTGCTGCCGGACCACGCGGACCAGTTCCGGCTGCGCGCCCTCCCCCGGGGCGGGGGCGCGCAGGCCCCCGACCGTTTCCGGGTCACCGGCTCCACCGGGCGGATCGAGATCGCCGCGACCACCCCGGCCGCCGCGCTGACGGGGGCCCACTGGTACCTCAAGTACACCTGCGACGCCGTCGTCTCGTGGGCCGGCAGCCGTACCGTGCTGCCCCGTCGGCTGCCCGCGCCCCGCACCCCCGTGGAGCGCTCCGCGACCGTGCCGCACCGCTTCGCGCTCAACGACACCCACGACGGCTACACCGCCCCGTACGCCGACTGGCCGCGCTGGGAGCGGATGCTCGACGTCCTGGCCCTGCACGGCTGCAACGAGGTCCTGGTGACCACCGGTCAGGAGGCCGTCTACCACCGGCTGCTCCAGGACTTCGGCTACGACGACGCCGAGGCCCGCGCCTGGCTGCCCGCCCCCTCCCACCAGCCGTGGTGGCTGCTCCAGAACATGAGCGGATACGGCGGCCCGCTCGGCACCGGGCTGATCGACCGGCGTGCCGCCCTGGGGCGGAACATCGCCGACCGGATGCGGGAACTGGGTATGGCACCGGTGTTCCCCGGCTACTTCGGCACGGTCCCGGACGGCTTCGTGGACCGCAATCCGGGGGCCCGGGTCGTCCCGCAGGGCACCTGGAACGGATTGCGCCGCCCCGACTGGCTCGACCCGCGCACCCCCGTCTTCGCCGAGGTGGCCGCCGCCTTCTACCGGCACCAGGAGGAGTTGTTCGGCCCCGCGGCGCACTTCAAGATGGACCTGCTGCACGAGGGCGGAAACGCCGGTGACGTGCCGGTGCCGGACGCCGCCCGCGCCGTCGAGTCCGCGCTGCACACCGCGCACCCCGGCGCGACCTGGGTGATCCTCGGCTGGCAGGCCAACCCCCGGCCCGCACTGCTGGAGGCGATCGACACCGGGCGGCTCCTGATCGTCGACGGCCTCTCCGACCTGGACACCGTCACCGACCGGGAGAAGGACTGGGGCGGGGCCCCGTACGCCTTCGGCACCATCCCGAACTTCGGCGGCCGTACGACGATCGGGGCCAACACCGACCGCTGGACGGAGAAGTTCACGGCCTGGCGCGACAAGCCGGGCAGCGCCCTGGTCGGCACGGCGTACATGCCGGAGGCGACCGAGCGCGACCCGGCGGCCCTCGAACTCTTCGGCGAGCTGGCCTGGCGGTCCGAGAAGGTGGACCGGGAGGCGTGGTTCCGGGCGTACCCGAAGTTCCGCTACGGCGGCCGCGACAGCGCGGCGGAGGCGGCCTTCGCCGCACTGGCCGCCACGGCGTACCGGCTGACGAGCACCGACGGCCGCCCCGTCGACTCGCTCTTCTCCCGGCGCCCGAACATCACCGCCTCGGTGAACACCGCCTTCGACCCGGCCGGTTTCGACCGGGCGTTCGCGGCGCTCCTCGACGTCCGCCCGGCCCTGCGCGACTCGGACGCCTACCGCCACGACCTCACCGACCTGGCCCGGCAGGCGCTCGCCGACCGTTCCCGGACCCTGCTGCCGCAGCTGAGGGCCGCCCGGGACGACAAGGACGTCGCCCGGTTCCGTACCCTCGCCGCGCTCTGGCTGAAGCTGATGCGGCTGGCCGACGCGATGGCGGGCTGTCACCGGGCCTTCCTGCTGGGACCGTGGCTGGAGGACGCCAAGCGGCTGGCGACGAGCCCGGCGGAGGCGGTCCGGCTGGAGTGGACGGCGCGCACCCTGATCACCACCTGGGCGGACCGGACCGCTGCCGACCAGCTCAGCAACTACGCCAACCGCGACTGGCACGGGCTGCTGTCCGAGGTCCATCTCCCGCAGTGGCAGGCCTACTTGGACGAGCTGACCGACGCGCTCGTGGAGGACCGGGCCGCGAGGCCGTTCGACTGGTACCCGGGCGAGGAGGAGTGGACCCGCCGGACCGACGCCCATCCGGTGCGGGCGACGGGCGATGCCCACCGCACGGCGCGGCGGGTCTTCGAGACCCTGTCCACCGCCCCGTACCAGGGCGCCGTCACGGTCTCGGCCGATCCGGTGGCGTTCACCCCGGGCAGCACCGGCACGGTGACGGCCGCCTTCCGCAATCTGAACGGCCTGCGGTCCACCGGCCGGGTCGACTTCGAGCTCACCGGCCTCGACGCCACCGCGACGGGCGGCACCTTTCTCGACGGGGTCGCGGCCGGCGGGTCCGGTTCGGTGCGCTGGCGGGTCACCGCCCCGTCCGAGCCGCTGACCGCTCCGCTGCGGCCGATGCCGTACGGGCTGAGCACCGTGTACGGGCCGCGCGGCGAGGACCGGGTGACCGACCTGCGGCGCGGCGCGGTGTACATGGCGGCGCCGCTGGAACCGGGCTGGCGCACGTACACGGCGAACGCCGCGGTCTTCGGGCAGTTGGGCGGGCGGCTCGCGATCAACGGGGCGGGCCAGGACCTGTGGAAGGGCACCAGCCAGTTCGGCACGGCGTACCGGGAGGGGGCCTGGGCCGAGGGGGCGGAAGTGACCGTGCGGGTCGACGCGCAGGAGAACACCGGGGGCTGGGCGCGGGCGGGGATCGTGGTGCGCAACGGCCTCGCGACGCCGGGCTCCGCCGGGTTCCTGAACCTGGCGGTGACGCCGTCGAACGGTGCGGTGCTCTCGTACGACACGAACGGCGACGGCACCCTGGACGCCTACCGGCGGATCACCGGGGTCGGGGCCCCGGTGCTGCTCCGGCTGACCCGGGCCGGGGACGAGTGCACGGGCTCCTGCTCCACCGACGGCGGGACGACCTGGCGGACGGTGGGAACGGTCGCCGTGCCGGGGACGGCGACGGCGCAGGACGTGGGGATCTTCATGAGCGCGACGAACGGCGGCAGCGGGCTGCGCGGCACGGTCGAGTTCAGCGGGTGGCAACTGGGCTGAGGCCGCGGCCCTTCGCGCCGCCCGCGAGCGGGCCGGATGACCCGCGCGATTCGTCCGTTCCACTGAACGCGCGTGCTGTCCGGGTGCACCCGACGGCGCGGCGCGGCGGCTGCGGGCGCCTCTTCCCGAGGCTTGTCACGGTACGCACCCGGCCGGGCACGCCACTCGGTCGGACTCCTGTTCTCGACTGCGCGCATCGGGCCGTCACGTGGTGGTCGCAGCCGGGTCGGCCGACGGCCGGTACCGGTTCGGGTCCGGGAAGCACCGCCGTCCGCGGGAAACCCGCGGTCGCCCGGAGCGCGAGCAGCCGCCCGCGGAGAGCCTCGGTCGGTTGCCGTCGACCGGGCCCAGTCACGCCGACGTCACGCCGCGGTGACGCCCGGCACCCGACGATGGCTGGTGCAGGCAAGCTCAAACCCGCTTTCACACGCAAGGAATCCACCATGATGAGAAGCATTCGGCGAGGAATTCCCCGCCTGATCGGCGTGTCGAGCTTGATCGCGGCGCTCGCCGGCGGGGTTGGCGTGGCAAGCGCCACAGCAGCTCCCCAGGCCCAGGTCCCGTCCCAGATCCTCTGCACCCAGTCCTTCCCCCCGACCTGCATCGACACCGCCACGGGCAACATCGTCCAGCAGGGCGCGCAGACCGGCGGCATCGGCAATGTCCTGCAACAGGGGGCACAGACCGGACGAGGCACCGGCAACGTCCTCCAGCAGGGCGCACAGACCGGCCAGGGCACCGGCAACGTCCTGCAACAGGGCGCACAGACCGGACGAGGCACCGGCAACGTGCTGCAACAGGGCGCACAGACCGGCGGCACCGGCAATGTCCTGCAACAGGGGGCACAGACCGGACGAGGCACCGGCAACGTCCTCCAGCAGGGCGCACAGACCGGCCAGGGCACCGGCAACGTCC
>NZ_JBEXPY010000009.1:23066-23325 GCF_040612315.1 Streptomyces sp. NPDC006435 | reverse complement strand
AACGTCCTCCAGCAAGGCGCACAGACCGGACGAGGCACCGGCAACGTCCTGCAACAGGGCGCACAGACCGGCCAAGGCAGCGGCAACGTCCTGCAACAGGGGGCACAGACCGGACGAGGCAGCGGCAACGTCCTGCAACAGGGTGCTCAGACCGGCCAGGGCAGCGGCAACGTCCTCCAGCAAGGCGCACAGACCGGACGAGGCACCGGCAACGTCCTGCAACAGGGCGCACAGACCGGCCAAGGCAGCGGCAACGTCC
>NZ_JBEXPY010000009.1:22588-22973 GCF_040612315.1 Streptomyces sp. NPDC006435 | reverse complement strand
TACGTCCTGCAACAGGGTGCTCAGACCGGCCAAGGCAGCGGCAACGTCCTCCAGCAAGGCGCACAGACCGGCCAGGGCACCGGCAACGTCCTCCAGCAAGGCGCACAGACCGGACGAGGCACCGGCAACGTCCTCCAGCAGGGTGCTCAGACCGGCCAGGGCAGCGGCAACGTCCTCCAGCAGGGTGCTCAGACCGGCCAAGGCAGCGGCAACGTCCTCCAGCAAGGCGCACAGACCGGCCCCGGTAACGGCAACGTCCTGCAACAGGGTGCTCAGACCGGCCAAGGCAGCGGCAACGTCCTGCAACAGGGTGCTCAGACCGGCCAAGGCAGCGGCAACGTCCTGCAACAGGGTGCTCAGACCGGCCAAGGCAGCGGCAACGTCC
>NZ_JBEXPY010000009.1:0-22488 GCF_040612315.1 Streptomyces sp. NPDC006435 | reverse complement strand
TCCAGCAAGGCGCACAGACCGGCCCCGGTAACGGCAACGTCCTCCAGCAAGGCGCACAGACCGGCCCCGGTAACGGCAACGTCCTCCAGCAAGGCGCACAGACCGGCCTCGGCATCGGTGACGTCCTGCAGCAAGGCGCCCAGACGTGACTTCTGTCGCGTGCTGACCGCGCCGAACCCACCGACCGAAATCGGTAGCACGAACCCGCCACTGGACAGTGGCGGGTTCACCGGCTCCGGTGGCTGTGGGGTCCGCTACTCACCGGGGTGCGACCGCTGCAGTTCGGACACCAGCCGGCACAGCCGCGGTGTGGGACGGAGTCCCAGCTCGTCGCGGAGGTGCCGCTCGTAGCGTTCGAAGTCGCACAGCGCCTCGGACCGGTTGTCCTCCGCCAGGTGGGCGCGGATCAGCGAAGCCTGGCTGCTCTCCCGCAGCGGGTCCGCCTGCACGGCCGCGTGGGCGGCCGTCACGGCCCAGGCGAACTCCTTCAGGCCGATGAAGGTCCCCGTCAGGGCCTCCAGTGCGTGGAGCCGGAGCTGCCGCCACTGCTCCGCCTCCGGGAGCACCCATTCGTCGTACCAGCCGGGCAGCAGATCGGCGGACAGCTGGTCGACGGCCGCCGCGTCGAGGTCGAGGTCCTCGGCCGGGACATGGGAATCGAGTATTCGCCGGGCCAACGACCGGGCCCGGAACAGGTCGACCGTGACCTCCCGCGCGAGGCGCAACTCGGCGGGGAAGATGTTCAGCGCCTGCTTCCCGAGGCCCTGGAGGCGGGACAGCGCCGACCGCAGGTTCGTGTTCGCACCCTGCTCGGACGCCTCGGGCCAGAGGCTCCCCGCGACCAGGGTCCGGGGAACAGCGGCGCGGTATTGTAGCACGATAAACGCCAACAGCCGCTTCGAACCGACCGGGACGGTCACCGGTTCACCGCCGACCACGATGTCGAAACCGCCGAGCAGAGAGATGCTCACGGACGGCCCGGACCTGGTGGGCGGCGGAGAGAAAGCGAGATCATATGAGCTCATGGCTTTGTGATCGCGTAGGGGTCGGTCCACCCGGCGCCCGTCGACTGGCCGCGCCGCCATTGCTGGGAGCCAGCGATCTGTACACCTCCCGCAAAGCCATGCTGCTCTACCTGCCGAGAGATGTCGAATTGTCCTGATTCAGGCGGAAAACCAGCATTTGCCGGTCCGGTTTCCGCAGGTACGGCGCGTCGGCCGGACCGGTGGACGGCTGCTGCGGCCGCCGTTGCGGGGACCGCGGCAACACGGGCGCCGGGTCCGCGCGGGCGCGGCGGACGACCGGAACGGGCCGCGCGGCACGGCCGGGTCCAGCGGGGTGTCAACCGCCTTGGAACGGCGGCCCGTTGAGCCGTTTACGGGCGGGCCGGGGTGACCATCGCACGATTCGCTCGTTCTGTTGAACGTGCGTCCACTGCCAGAAGTACCTTCCGCAGCCGCCCCGGCCGACGGGGAGCAGGCCGGGGCCGCGCTCGTCGAGCACTACCCGCGACTGGTCCGGCTCGGCTATCTCGTCCTGCCGCCGTCGCCGGGCAGTCACCGCCGGGTGCTGAGGGCGCACGCCCTGGCCCAACGGTGCCTGCTGGCCGGGCACACGGCGGGGCACGGGACCCCGGGCGGCATCCCGGCGCCGCGCAGGCCCGGCGGCGCGGCGGCGGTGGACCCGGCCTACGCGGACGCCCGCAGGCGGGTGCTGCGCGCGGCCCTGGAGGCGGGCCGGTCGCGGCGCCGGTCCGTCGGTGTCCGACTGCCCCCGCTCCTGCCGGTCGTGTGGGGGCTGCGGCTGTTCCCGCACTCGGGCGGGGCCGACGGGCTCGCCCTGGAGAGCGCCCTGACCTCGCTCTCCGGCCCCGGCCGCGCCGCCCTCGCCCTGCGCGGCCTGGAACGGCTGGCCGACGCGGAGGTGCGGCGGGTGCTCGCCGGCGCCGGGGTGGCCGACCCGCACGCGGCGCTCGCGGAGGCGGACGGCGTGCCCGAGTCGGGCGCGCTCCTCGACTCCCCGGAGTTCGACCCCTGTTCGCTCCAGGCCCGGCCGCCGGACCTGCTGCGCCGTCGGCGGCGCGCGCGGGCGGTCCTGACGGCCGCCGCGGCGCTGCTGGTGTGCGGGGCGCTGCTGGGGCCGGCGGACGGGGGCTGGGGCCGCGCCGTCACGGACGGGCCGGAGCACTTCCCCGGCGACGCCGGGCAGTTGCTGGACCCCGCCGGGCTGCGGAGGGTGCCCGCGACGTTCTGGCGGCGCTCGTCCCGTACCGACTTCACCTCCTGGCCCACCCGCGGCGACCGCACCGGGGACACCGCTCTGCTGCGCCGTGCGCTCGCCGCGTGGGCCCGGCCCGGCGCCGGGGTGCGCACGTCGGCGACCCCGGGCACCCACGTCGGGCCTCCGGCGGGTCCGCCGCAACTGCTGTACGCGGGCGGGACGGACCGGGCGGCGGTGGTGCTCCTCCACGACGGGCTGCGCGTCGTGCGGTACGCGGAGCCCCGGCGCGGCGGCCCGGACGGGGGCGCCCTGCTCGACTTCGCCCGGGTGGACGGCGCGGACGCCGCCGCGGCCGGTGCCGTGGTCGTGGAGCGTGCGGGCGACCGCGTCCGCTACCTCGTCGCGCCCTGGGCGTCCGGGGTCCGGGCGCGGGACCTGCTGGCGCCCGGCGACACGTCGCGCCCGCTGCCCCGTGCCGCGGACGGCACCGTCACCGCGCAGGCCGGTCCGGCGACCACCCGCGACTGCCGCACCTGGGGCACCGTCGAGATCCGGGACGGTTCCGCGGCCCGGCTGCTGACGGACCTCGGCGAACTGGTCCCCGCCCGGCTGACCTCGGGCCCGCCGACCGCGCCGCACGACGTCTCCGGGCGGGCCGAGCGGGACGTCTGGGCGCGGACCGCCTGCCTGCTGCCCGCGCTGCGTTCGCACGGGGTGCGGTCGGTGAACTCCTGGCAGTACGCCGAGCAGCCGCTGCCCGAGGGCGACGGTTCCGCGCGCTGGCTCTGCACCCGGGCGGAGACCTGGCGGGGCACCGGCAGCCTGGTGCTCGCCCAGTTCCAGGCCCCGTCGGCGCCGTCCGTCGCGACGGGCGGGCCGCCGGGGGCGGTCGCGGCCAGGGCCGAGGACTCACCGGCCTGCGGGCCGCGCGAGCCCCGGGTGCTGGCCGGGGTGCTGTGGAAGTCGCAGGCCGGCCACTGGTACGTACTGGCAGCGGGCAGCGGGCAGTTCACCTCGCTGGCCACGTCGGGCGGGGTGACGGGGCGGTCCCGGGGCCGGCTGCTCGCCGTGCCCGCCGGGGCCGGTGACCGGGCGCGGCTGACCGGGACGCTGGCCGACGGCAGCCGGGCGGGGGCCCTGTGACGACACCCCGGTCCGGCGGAACCCCGGGAGCCGGCCGACCCGGGCGCGGGGAACCGGCCGGGGCGGTGCCAGGAAAACGCCGCACACCCCTGTTCTCCCGGCTTACCCCTCAGTACATTGACACCATGTCTAACACGCAGCCGGCGCCGGTCGCTTCGGAGCGGACGCCGCTCAAGGCCCGCAAGGTCTCCTTCGCCTGGGAGAAGACACCGCTGCACTGGGTGCCGGGCGACCCCTTCACCACGCACACCATCAACGTGCTCCACCTCCTGCTCCCCGCCGGGGAACGCTGGTTCATCCACGTGTACCGGCAGGTGCTGCCGTACATCCACGACGAGCAGCTGCGTCAGGACGTGATCGGGTTCATCGGCCAGGAGGCCGTGCACTCCCAGGCGCACGACGACGTCCTGCCCCGGCTGAAGGAGCTCGGGCTCGACCCGACTCCGTACACCGCGCAGGTCGACTGGTTCTTCGAGAAGCTGCTCGGCGACCGGACGCTGCCGCCGGGGAAGGCGCGCAAGTGGTGGCTGATGGAGCGGGTGGCGCTGATCGCGGCGATCGAGCACTACACCGCCTTCCTCGGCGACTGGGTGCTGAACGCCGACGAGTTGGACCGGTGCGGCGCCGACCCGATGATGCTGGACCTGCTGCGCTGGCACGGCGCGGAGGAGGTCGAGCACCGCTCGGTCGCGTTCGAGGTGTTCATGCACGTCGACGGCGGCTACCGGCGGCGGGCCCGCACCTGGGCGACGGCGTTCAGCGCGCTGATCTTCCTCTGGCAGCGCGGCATCCGCTTCTTCATGGAGAACGACCCGACCCTGCTGGACGGCAAGGGGTCGTTCAAGGAGTTCTACCTCGGCGGCCGGCGCGGCACCCTGCCCGCCACCGGTGATCTGCTGCGTTCCGTCCCCCGTTACCTGAGCCGCGACTACCACCCCTCGCAGGAGGGCAGCACGGCCCAGGCCATCGCCTACCTCGCCCAGTCGCCCGCGGCCACGGCCGCCGAGGCCCGTACGACGGGAACCAGCTGACCATGCCGCTCCCCCTGCCCCGCCTGCGCACCGTCGTCCTGGTCACCGGTGCCGCGCTGCTGGCGAAGCGGGCCCTGCGCCGCCGCATCCAGGACTCCCCGCTGTGGCCCCTGCCGGCCCTGGAGGAGCCGATCTCGGGCCGCTCAGAACGGCGTTCCACGGCTGCCCGCCGGGTGCTGGTCACCGAGCGGACCACGCCCGCCGAGGGCGTGGTCCAACTGCGCCTGGAGGGCTCCTCGCTGCCCGCCTGGCAGCCCGGCGCGCACCTCGACCTCGTGCTGCCCTCCGGGCTGGTCCGCCAGTACTCGCTGTGCGGGGACCCGGCCGAGCCCGACACGTACACCGTCGCGACGCGGCTGGTCGAGGACGGCCGGGGCGGCTCCCGCGAGGTCCACGCGCAGCTGCACGAGGGCGTGGAGGTGGAGATCCACGCCCCCCGCAACCGCTTCCCCCTCGTCGAGGCCCCCGCGTACCTCTTCGTCGTGGGCGGCATCGGCATCACCCCGGTCCTGCCGATGCTGCGGGCCCTGTCCGCCGCGGGCTCCGACTGGCGGCTGCTGTACGGGGGCCGGTCGCGCGCCTCGATGCCGTTCCTGGACGAGATCGAGAAGCTCGGCGCGGAGGGCGGCCGGGTGACGGTCGTGCCCGAGGACGAGGCGGGCCGCCCGGACACCGCCGCGGCCCTGGCGGACACGACGGAGGGCACGGCGGTCTACTGCTGCGGCCCCGAGCCGCTGATGGACGCGGTCGCCGCCGCCCTCCCGCCCGGCCGGACCCTGCACCTGGAGCGTTTCACCGCGGCGACCGCCTCGTCGGCCGGCTCCGGCCCCTTCGAGGTCGAACTGCGCCGCTCCGGCCGCACGGTGCGGGTGGCGGCGGACCAGTCGGTGCTGGCGGCGGTGCGCGAGGAGGTGCCGTACGTCTCGTACTCCTGCGAGCAGGGCTTCTGCGGGACGTGCCAACAGCGCGTCCTGGAGGGCGAGATCGACCACCGCGACGAGCTCCTGACGGACTCGGAGCGGGACGACACGATGCTGATCTGCGTGTCGCGGTGCCGGGGCGAGCGGCTCGTGCTGGATCTGTAGGAGGGACCGTGGCCGTGGCCCGCCTCCCCTCCCCCGCCGTCCCACTCGGTACCCTGTCCACCATGACGACCGGGGTGCGGCGCAGGATGGGCGTCGAGGAGCGCAGGCAGCAGCTGATCGGTGTCGCGCTGGAGTTGTTCAGTCACCGCGCCCCCGACGAGGTGTCGATCGACGAGATCGCGGCCGCCGCGGGCATCTCGCGACCGCTGGTCTACCACTACTTCCCGGGGAAGCAGAGCCTGTACGAGGCGGCGCTGCGGCGGGCGGCCGACGAGTTGGCGGCACGGTTCGTGGAGCCGCGCGAAGGCCCGCTCGGGGAGCGGCTGTTGCGGGTGATGGGCCGGTTCTTCGACTTCGTCGACGAGCACGGACCGGGGTTCTCGGCGCTGATGCGGGGCGGGCCCGCGGTGGGCTCCTCGACGGCGAACGCGATGATCGACGGGGTGCGGCAGGCCGCGTGCGAGCAGATCCTGGCCCACCTCGGCGTCGAGGAGCCCCCGGCACGGCTGGAGTTGGTCGTGCGGTCGTGGGTGTCGCTGGCCGAGTCGACGGCGCTGATCTGGCTGGACGGGCGGCGGATCCCGCGCCGGGAGCTGGAGGTCCAGCTGGTGCACGACTTCGTGGCGCTGGCCGCGGTGAGCGCCGCGTACGACACGGAGACGGCGGGCGTCGTGCTGCGGGTGCTCGGGCAGGAGCCGGCGGACGGGCCGTTCGGGGAGCTGCTGGAGCGGCTCTCCGCCCTGGCCCCCGCCGTGCCGGCCGTTCCCGCACAGCGCCGCCCCTGACGACCCGATCCCGGGCCAGGAGGTCTTCGGGCCCGGCGGGCGCTCAGCCGAGCAGTTCGGCCTGGAGCGCCGCCGCCAGTCCCACCTCCGCGTTGTCCGACCGGCCCCGTTCGAAGGCGCGCTGGTAGGCGGCGTCGCCGACGGCCGCGCGGGCCTGGCGCTCGCACGCCTCGCGCACCGGGGCCAGTTCCGGGGTGCCGCGCTGCGGGTAGCCGACCATGTGCCAGTAGACCTGTCCCGTGCCGTAGACCCGGGCGGCGCGGGCGCCCGCGCCCTGGGCGGCGATCGCCGCGGCCAGGATGTCCAGTCCGAGCGCGATCCCGAAGCGGTCGCGCAGGCGGTGCTTGCCCGCGAGCATGGAGCGGGCGTGGGCGGCGGAGGTCTCGGCGTCGCCGCGCAGCAGGGCGATCAGGGCGAGCTGGTAGTCGACGTAGCTGCGGGTCCAGCACTCGTCCTGGGCCACGCAGACCGCGCGCAGGTTGGTGGCCGCCCGGGCCGCCTCGTCCAGCCGGCCGAGGCTGGTCAGGGCGAAGACCGTGATGAGGTGGCAGCGCAGCCGGTAGGCGGCTTCGAGCCGGGTGGCGAAGCCGGTGGCGCGCAGCACCCGGTCGATCTGGCGGAGGCTCGCCTCGGGCCGGCCGGTCATCAGGTCGATGAAGCCGCACAGGTAGGCGGCGGCGAGCACGCCCTCGTCGGTGCCGTCGCGGGCGGCCTCCCTGGTGCACTCCCGGCCCAGGCGGCGGGCGGTCGGGTAGTCGCCCTGGAGCATGACGGTCATGCCCAGCACCCACAGGACACGGGTGCGGTGGGGGCCCTCGGACGGGCCTGTGTCCAGGGCGCGCTGCGCGTACTCGCGGGTCTGCGGCAGATGGCCGCAGCAGCACCAGAAGAAGCCGATGCGGCCCGCCATCTCCTGGGCGGCCGGGGCGTCGTGGGCGAGCAGGTGGTCCAGGGCGGCGCACAGGTCGGCGTGCGCGTCGGCGATGCGGTGGTACCAGCTGATCTGGTCGTCGCCGGTCCAGCCCGCGTGGGCCTCGCGGGCCAGGCCCAGGAAGCAGGCGGCGTGCCGGTCGGCGGCGGCCCGTTCCTCGCCGAGCTCGGCGAGCCACATCCGGCCGTACTCGCGGATGGAGTCGAGCATCCGGTGGCGGGGGCCGTCCCGTCCGACGACGGACTTGGCGACCAGGCCGGCCAGTGCCTCGCCCACCCCGTCCGGGGTGAGCGGTCCCTCGGCGCAGACCTCGCGGGCCGCGGCCTCGTCGAAGTCGCCGCGCAGCACGGTCAGCCGGGCCCAGAGCAGCCGTTCCAGCGGGGTGCACAGCTCGTGGCTCCAGCCGATGGCGGTGCGCAGGGTGCGGTGGCGCGGCGGCCGCAGCGAGGGGTCGGCCGGTACGTCGAAGCGGGTGCCGATCCGGGCGGCGACCTGCTCGACGGTGTCCTTGCCGAGGGCGCCCGCCGCGAGTTCGATGGCGAGCGGGATGCCTTCGAGGCGGCGGCAGATCTCGGTGGCCGCGGCGGCGTTGCCCGGGGCGTCGAGGGCGAGGTGGGGCGCTGCGGCGTTCGCCCGGTCCCGGAACAGGGCCAGGGCGTCGCCGGTGACGGGCAGCGGCTGCACCTCGACGATCCGTTCGCCCCGCAGGCACAGCGGCTGCCGGCTGGTGGCCAGCACGGTGAGGCCGGGCGAGGTGGTGAGGATCTCGCCGAGCAGGTGCGCGCAGGCGGGGCGCAGGTGCTCGCACGAGTCGAGGACCAGCAGCATCTCCTTGTCGACGAGCCATTCGCACAGCGCGTCGATGGGCATGCGCAGGGTGTGGTCGGAGAGTCCGACCGCGTCGGAGACGGTCGCGATGAGCAGTCCGTCGTCGTGGAGCGGCGAGAGGTCGGCCCACCACACGCCGTCGCGGTGCCCGTGTCCGGTCGCCGCCTGCCGGGCCGCGCGGACCGCGAGCCTGGTCTTGCCGACGCCGCCACTGCCGGTGAGCGTGGTCAGCCGGTGCGTGGCGAGGGTGTGTTCGAGCCTGGCAAGTTCCGCTTTCCGTCCGACAAAGCTCGTCGTCTCCTCGGGGATGTTGCTCGCCATGGTCACCGTCGCCAAAACAGGTGGACCGGCCGGTTCCGGCCCCTGGTTCCGATGTGGCACGGGCGTGCGGGGACGCCCGTGCCGTACCGGAGAGGGGCCGGGACCGGCCGGGGGGTGGGAGGGCGCGCCGGGGATGCGGTGCTGCGGCATTCCCCGACGGCTGCTGCCTCCCAACTTAGCCCTGTCGGGCTCAACTCAGGACGAAAACCGCCACAGTGCGTCCCGGTACGGTGAAGCTTCCCGAATTCCCCTCATACGTGGACTTCTTGACAGTAGAATCCGCGCCCTTGGCCTGGACGGGGTGCAGTGCGTACGACTTCCCCGCCAGCTCGGCGACCCGCTGCGTCGTGGTGCCGGGGGCCGCGTTGAGGACGACCACCAGCTTCCCGAGCCGCATGGTGATCACGCCCGGGGTCTCGTCCTTCCCGGAGAGCGGGAAGGACAGGGCGGACTGCACCTGCCCGGTGGTGGCGAGGGAGAAGTCACGCTCCGTGGAGCGGATGGTGAGCAGGTCCCGGTACGCGGCGGACGCGCCGTCGATCTGCGCGCAGCCGGGCCGGAGCGCCGCGTCGGCCAGCAGCGGCCTGGCGTAGGACCACTTGTCGGCGTTGTCGGCGGCCGGGGGCAGCCCGCGGCCGAAGCCGTTGCCGTCGCGGCAGTCCCAGTGCAGGGCGTTGAACCAGTCGCCGCTGTCGTAGGAGTTGCGGTCCAGGGACTTGGAGCGCAGCAGGTCGCTGCCCGCCTGGGAGAGCGCCGGTCCCTGGGAGAGGGTGGCCGTGGCCATCGCCAGGACCTGCATGCGGGCCCGGTCGGCCGCCGAGGTGCCCGCCGGGAGCTTGAAGGCGAGCGCGTCGTACAGCGATTCGTTGTCGTGGGCGTCCGCGTAGGCGAGGGCGTCGCCGGGGGCGGCGGCGTATCCGGCGGGGGCGCCGTTGTAGTCGACCCCGGAGCCCTTGACCGTGCGGCCCGAGGAGTCGGTGAAGGTGTAGTCGGCGAGGTTGCCGGTGAGCCCGACCTTGATCAGGTCCTGGTAGTGCAGCAGCCGGGCCTTCTGCTCGGCCTTCGTGCCGTTGGCGGGCGAGGTGTTGGGGTCGGTGTAGAGGCCGCTGGCGAAGCCCTGCACGCCGGGGTCCTCGTCGAACGGGCCGCCGCCGCGCACCGCGTCGCGGGCCCGGTCGGAGAAGGTGGCGACGCCGGTGCCGGCCATGTTCTTCTGGGTGGCCTGGACGAAGCGGGCGTCGTCGGCGATCTCACCGAAGTTCCAGCCCTCCCCGTACAGCACGATCTTCTTCCCGTCGACGCCGTCCTTCGCCACGGTCAGGGCGTCGAGCGCCTTGCGCACGGCGAGGATGTTGTCCTTGGGGTGGTGGCCCATCAGGTCGAAGCGGAAGCCGTCGACCTTGTACTGCTTGGCCCAGGTGACGACCGAGTCCACGACGAGCTTGCCCATCATGGTGTTCTCGGGCGCGGTGTTGGCGCAGCAGGTGGAGGTGGCGACGGTGCCGTCCTCCAGGAGCCGCTGGTAGTAGCCGGGCACGATCCGGTCGAGCACGGACTTGTCGTCCTGGCCGGCGGCGACGGTGTGGTTGTAGACGACGTCCATGACGGTCCGCAGTCCGGCGCCGTTCAGGCCCTGCACCATCCGCCGGAACTCGACGGTGCGCCGGGTGCCGTTCGGGTCGGAGGCGTAGGAGCCCTCCGGGACGGTGTAGTGCAGCGGGTCGTAGCCCCAGTTGAACCCGTCCTTCGCGGCGGCCTTCGCCACGCACGCCTGCTGCTCCTCGGAGTCGGGGGCGTACACGGACAGGTCGCAGGCGGGCTTCGTCTGCCCGGACTTCTTCTCGGGGATGGTGCCGATGTCGAAGGCGGGCAGCAGGTGGACGTAGCTCGTGCCGGAGTCGGCGAGCTTCTTGAGGTGCTTCATCCCGTCGGAGCGGGTGTCGGTGAAGGCGAGGTATTCGCCGGGGTGCTTCGAGGTGCGGTCCGCGATCGAGAAGTCGCGGATGTGCAGCTCCTGGATCTGGGCGTCGCGCAGCGGGGTGGCGGCGGGCTTCCTCAGTCCGGACCAGCCCTTGGGGGCGAGCTCCGGGTCGGCGAGGTCGACGACGAGGCTGCGCGCGGAGTCGGTGGTCAGTGCGGTGGAGTAGGGGTCGGTGACCTTGTTGGTGACGAACTTCTGGACGGTGGGCGCCCAGACGTCCACCAGGTAGCGGTAGGGCCTGCCGGTCCAGCCCTTCGTGCCGGTGACCGACCAGACGCCGGTGCGGTCGTCGCGGCGCATCGGCAGGGTGCGGCCGTCGAGTTCGAGGGCGACGGTGCGGGCGGTGGGGGCCCACACGGACAGGGTGGGGCGGCCCTTGCGGTCGAAGACCGGGCCGAGCCCGGCGTCGGCCGCGTTCTTCCCGTACAGGTCGTCGAGGACCCCGGCGCTCTGCACCCCGGTGGCGGCGAGCAGGGCGCCGTTGGCGGCGCGCTGGGTGGCGATCAGCTGGCCGCGCAGCGCCTCGCGGACGCGGCCCCGGTCCCGGACGTCGATGGTGAAGGCCGGGTAGCCCTTGAGATGCGGGTACTTCGCCTTCTGCGCGTCGGTGAGCGCGGACGGGGTGAGCCGCAGCCACTGCCCCTCGTCGGTCAGCGCCCCGTCGGTGACGGAGATGGCGCCCTTCTTCGCGTGGACGAGCTGCTGGCTGGTGGCCCCGGTGGCCTTGACCTTCCACACGACGGTGTCGGCGTCGATCCACTGCGCCTCGGCCTTGGTGAGGTCGGGCGTGGGTACGCCGTCGGCCTGGGGCAGCAGGTGGCCGGGGGTGGCGCCGAGCAGCCAGACCTCGTTGCCGTGGGCGGCGAGGTCGAGGGACTGGTCGCTGGGGAGGTCCTTCTCGTCGCCCTTGTGCAGGATGTAGCTGAGCGAGGTGGCGCCCTCGGCGAGCGGGACCTCGAAGGTGACGCCGGAGGCGTCCCGCTTCACCGGCTGGAGCGGCTTGGCCCAGTCGGTGGGGTTCTTCGCGCCGGTCCAGGTGTGCAGGCCCCAGCCGTCGTAGTCGCCGTCGGGCCGGTAGTAGTGCAGGACGGCCTTGGTGGTGTCCTGCGGCGGGTAGGCGCCGTCGGGGGCCTCGTCGGCCTGGCCGTCCCCGCCCTGCTCGATCCAGACCTCTCCGGTCCTGGCGAGTTCGACGGTGCGCTGCGGTCCGTCGGCGGTGCCGTCCTTCTCGACGGTGTACGGGAGGGTGGACGCGCCCTCTTCGAGCTTGATCCAGGCGAACGCGCCGTAGGCGTCGCGTCCGGTGAAGCCGGCCGCGGTGTCGCCGGAGCGGAGCTTCCAGCCGTCGTAGTCGCCGTCGGCGCGCTTGTAGTGGACGACGGCGTAGTCGCGCTCGACGGCCACGGGCTTCGGCTCGGGGGGTGCCTGTCCGGCGGTGGTCGAGGCCAGGGCGCTCGCGGTGCGTCCGGTGCGGTCGACGACGACCGCCTTGTAGCGCAGCGGTGTGCCGGCCCGCACCTCGTCGTCGAGGTACTGGGTGACCTTGTACGGGGCGTGGTCGGCGGAGCCGAGCGTGACCCACTTGCCGTTGCCGGTCTGCGCGGCGAACACGACGCGGTTGAGCTGCCCGCCGTCCACGTCGGCGGAGAGCTCGACGGTGCCGGTGGCTCCGGCGGCCGGTGCCTTCAGGGTGATCGAGGGCGCAGTGGCCGGGTCGCCCATCGGCTTCTGCGCGCGCAGCACGATGCTGGACAGGGCGGGCACGGTGACGGTGATCTTCCGGTCGGCGCCGCTGCGGACGGTGCCCGAACCGCCGTACAGGGTGCGGAAGTCCGTGTTCGCCATGCCGGTGGGCAGTTCGACGGTGCGCGGGGCGGTGCCGTTGTTGGCGGCGACGAGGTACTCGTACGGCTTGGCGGGGGCCGTGCGGGAGAAGGCGTACACGGAGCCCTCGGCGTACCGCTCGGTCTGGACGCCGTCGCGCAGTGCCGGGTGCTCGCGGGTGAGCCCGGAGAGCGCGGCGATGTTGCGGTACAGCGGGTGCTCCGGGTCGTACGCGTCGGTGGCGTGGGTGCGGTCGGTGCCCAGTTCGTCGTCGTCGAGGTAGTCGGCGGTCTTCGAGGCGAACATGGTCTGCCGGGCGTCCTTGTCGCCGCCCGCGCCGGTGAAGCCCTGCTCGTCGCCGTAGTAGACGACGGGGTTGCCCCGGCCGAGGAACATCAGTTCGTTGGCGAGGCGGGCCCGGTCGAGGAGTTCGGCGTCACCGGCCTTCGGGTTGTCCTGCTTCAGGAACGTCCCGATGCGGCCCATGTCGTGGTTGCCGAGGAAGGTCACCTGCTCGTAGGCGTTGGCCCTGTCGGTGGTGTAGCGGTAGTCGTCGCCGAACACCGCGGCGAGCTTCGCGGCCGGGGCGCCCTGCGAGGCGTACTGGCGGGCCGCCTCCTGGAACGGGAAGTCGAGCGTCGCGTCGAGCCGGCCCCGGGTGACGTAGGGCGAGGTGACGGCGGTGTCCGAGGAGTAGACCTCGCCGAACATGAAGAAGTCCTCACGCCCGCGCTCGGCCGCGTAGTCGTCGAGGGCGGTGGCCCACTGGGTCCAGAAGTCCAGGTCGACGTGTTTGACGGTGTCGATGCGGAAGCCGTCGATGTCGAAGTCGCGGACCCACTTCTCGTAGATCTTCTCCATGCCGGAGACGACCTCGGGGCGTTCGGTCCACAGGTCGTCGAGGCCGGAGAAGTCGCCGTACGCGGTGGACTCGCCGGCGTAGGTGGAGTCGCCCCGGTTGTGGTACATCGTCGGGTCGTTGAGCCAGGCCGGGACCTTCTGCCCGGTGTTCTTCGGGGTGTACGGGAACGAGTCCGCGTCCACCTTCGCCATGCCCTCGGCGTCGTCGAAGGGGCGGCCGTCCCGGTCCAGGTACGGGTAGGCGCCCTTGGGCCGGTAGCCGTAGGCCTTCTCGGCGTAGTCGACGGTGTCCGCGGTGTGGTTGGTGATGACGTCGAAGAAGACCTTCATGCCCTTGGCGTGGGCCTTGTCGATCAGCTTCGACAGGTCGGCGTTGGTGCCGAAGTGCGGGTCGACCTGGGTGAAGTCGGTGATCCAGTAGCCGTGGTAGCCGGCCGAGGCGTCCTTGCCGGTGCCCTGGACGGGGCGGTTCTTGAAGATCGGGGCGAGCCAGATGGCGGTGGTGCCCAGGCCCTTGATGTAGTCGAGCCGGTCGGTCAGGCCCTTGAGGTCGCCGCCCTGGTAGAAGCCCTTGTCCGTGGGGTCGTAGCCGGTCTCCAGGCGCGAACCGGTGAGCCCGCCGCGGTTGTTGGAGGTGTCGCCGTCGGCGAACCGGTCGGGCAGGACGAAGTAGAACTGCTCGCGTGTCAGGTCGTGGCGGGCCGGTTGCCCGGCGAGCCTCGCGTCCGATGGCGGGGACGGGGGTCCGGGCGCGGCGGACGCGGAGGCCGCCGGCACGACGGGCAGCAGTGCCGCGCACAGCGCGGCGACGACTCCCCGCCGCAGAGCCTGTCGGGTGGTTCGGGACACGGGCGGGTTCTCCTCGGGCTTTCAGGGGTGGGTGGTTCGGCGGTACGGGCCGGGGCCGTGTGTCTCGTGGCCCCGGCCCGTACCGGTCGGTGGGACGGGGTGGGGTCAGCCGCGCCAGACGTCGGCGGTCAGGGCGACGCTGCCGGAGGCGGGCACGGTGGCCGTCCGGTTGGCGCCGCTCTCCCAGGTGACGTTGCCGTTCGCGTCCTTGCGGACGTACTTGTACTCGAACGCCGTTCCGGCGGGCAGGGCGACGTCGAGCTTCCAGACGGGGTACGTCGCCGGGTCGAGCTTCGGCGCGGAGGCGGGGTTCCAGTTGCCGAGGGCGGACTGGTTGCCGGTCACGTAGATGTTCTGGCCGGGCTGCGTGGTGGCGGTGACGCCGAAGGCCGCGCCGGACTGCCCGGTGCCGCCGCCGTTGTCGCCGCCGCCGGTGCAGGTGCGGGCGCCGGCGTGCAGGGCGACGGCGGTGTTCGCGCCGAGGGTCGCGGTGAACTGCCCGGAGCCGTTCACCGTGACGCCCTTGCCGGACTGGACGTCGCAGTAGTCGCCGGCGGGCAGCGAGGTCTGGAAGGTGCGGGTCAGCGAGGAGCCCTCGTGGTTGATCGCCACGTACGCCTTGGTGCCGCGGCCGAAGGCGATCCGGTCGCCGCCGTCGTCCCACCAGTCCGTGACGCCCTGGCCGCGCGCGGCGTTGCGGAAGCCGACCATGGAGGAGATCTCGCGCCAGGCGTGCTGGCACTTCCAGCCGTCGCTGTAGCAGGCGTTCACGGTGCCGCCGTTGGGCGGGCCCGCGTCCTTGTCGGACCATTCGTAGCCGGAGTGGACGTCGGGCGAGCCGTACGGCCAGGCCAGCATGAAGACGTTGGCGAGGGTGTAGTTGGCGCCGTCCTTGTAGTTCAGGGTGTCGCCGCCGCGCTCGGTGTCGTGGTTGTCGACGAAGACCGCCGATTTTCCGGACTCCATGAAGCCCCAGCCCTCGCCGAAGTTCTTCAGGTTGGCGAGGTTCTCGTTGTTGAAGACCTGCTTGAGGCTGCGGGCGTAGCGGAACTCCTGGACGTCCCCGGTGCCGAGGTACTCCGAGGGCGAGACGGCCTCGCCCCCGCCGTATATCGCCTCCTGCTTCCAGTAGACGTTCGGGTCGGCCAGCCGTGACTTGATGTTCGCCAGGTCGGCGGCGGGCATGTGCTTGGCGGCGTCGATGCGGAAGCCGTCCACGCCCAGGGAGCGCAGGTCGTCGAGGTAGGCGGCGATCCGGCCGCGGACGTAGTCCTCGCCGGTGTCCAGGTCGGCCAGGCCGACCAGTTCGCAGTTCTGGACGTTGGCCCGGTCGCCGTAGTTGTTGATCTGCGACTGGCAGTCGTTCATGTCGCCGACCGAGTACACGCCGGGGTAGTCGTACTTGGTGTACGAGGACCCGCCGGTGCCGGTGCCGGAGCCGGCCGACATGTGGTTGATGACCGAGTCGGCGATGACCTTGACGCCCGCGGCGTGACAGGTGTTCACCATGTTGGCGAAGGACGCGCGGTCGCCGAGCCGCCCGGCGATCTTGTAGCTGACCGGCTGGTACGAGGTCCACCACTGGCTGCCCTGGATGTGTTCCTGGGGCGGTGAGACCTGGACGTAGCCGTAGCCGGCCGGGCCGAGGGTGTCGGTGCACGCCTCGGCGACGGAGTCGAACTTCCACTCGAAGAGAACGGCGGTGACGTCCTTGTCGCCCGGCGTGGCCGCCCGGGCGTTCGTGGTGGGGATCACGAGAGCGGCGGCGCCTGCGGACAGGGCGAGCGCTGCGGACAGTGCTCTGCGTGCCATGTTTCCTCCTGCTGTGGGGGGAAATGCGGGTGACGGTGCAGCCTCACGTGGCAACGCGCCCTGCCCTCAAGGCTTCTGAATGTTCTTGCTGCAAGAATGCAAACCTTGCCGCGACGCAGACCGTACGAGCCCACCCGTCCCCGGTCAACCCTTTGGACACCGTCCGATCACATCCGGGAAATACAGCAGTTTTCTTCCTGCAAGGACTTACGCAAGACATTGCAACGCTGTTACGTTTCTCCCAGCTCCGGTCCGGCCGGTCGAGGGCTCCGGCGATCCCGGGCCCCACGCGCCCGGCCGGCCGGGCCGGTCAGGGCCAAGAGAGGCACCCGGAGTCGCACTCCCCGCCGGCCCAATCCAGGGCCGACTCCTGGTGCCTCTTCTCGGCCCCGCCGTCCGTCGACGGCCCCACGCCCCTCGGCCCGCCCGCGCCGACGGCCTCGCGTCCCCCGTACCGCCGTCGGACCCTCAGACGTCCCGGACCGCCGCGGTCGACCCGCGCACCACCAGCTCCGGCTGGAACACGTACTCCGTGCGCTGCACCGGGCTGCCGCCTATCTCCTCCAGCAGGGCCCCCACCGCCGCCGCGGCCATCGCCTGCACGGGCTGGCGCACCGTCGTCAGCGGCGGATCGGTGAACGCGATCAGCTGCGAGTCGTCGAAACCCACCACCGACACGTCGCGCGGCACGTGGAGCCCGCGCTCGCGGGCCGCGCGCACCACGCCCAGCGCCATCAGATCGCTGCCGCAGACGATGCCCGTGCACCCCCGGTCGAGCAGCGCCCCGGCCGCCACCTGGCCGCCCTCGACGCTGAACAGCGTGGAGCAGACCAGGAGTTCGGCCTCCGCGCGGTCCATGCCCAGCAGCTTCACGGCGGCCTCGACGAAGCCCTCGCGCTTGCGGCGGGAGGGCACGTAGCGCTGCGGCCCGATCGCCAGCCCGACCCTGCTGTGGCCGAGGTCGGCGAGGTGCCCGACGGCCATCCGCACGGCGGCGGCGTCGTCGGGCGAGACGAACGGCGCGCTGATCCGCTCGTTGTAGCCGTTGATCAGGACGAACGGTACGCCGCGCTCGGTGAGCGCGGCGTACCTGGCCGGGTCGGCCGACAGGTCGGCGTGCAGCCCGGAGAGGAAGACGATCCCGCCGACGCCGCGCTCGACGAGCTGCTCGACGAGTTCGTCCTCGGTGGCGCCGCCGGGCAGCTGGGTGCAGAGCACCGGGGTGTAGCCGTGCCCGGCCAGCACCTGCTCGACGGACTGCGCGAACGCCGGGAAGATCGGGTTGATGAGCTCGGGCGTCACCAGTCCGATCAGCCCGGCGCTGCGCTGCCGCAGCCGTACGGGACGTTCGTAGCCCAGGATGTCCAGCGCCGCGAGCACCCGCTGCCGGGTGGTCTCCGAGACGCCGGGTTTCCCGTTCAGCACCCGGCTGACGGTCGCCTCGCTGACCGCCGCCTGGCCGGCGATGTCCGAGAGCCTCGGCGCACCACCGGCCGCGGGGCCGCTTCTGGGCAGGGGGACCGTCACACCGTCCACCACACCGTGGTGTCCGCGGGCAGCTCGATCCCGTCGCCGTCGGTGACGACCGGGGCGCTGGACAGCAGGACGGTGCCGCGCGCCGGTACGCGCACCGGGCGGTCCGTCGTGTTGACGGTGCAGACGAAGCCGGGGCGGGCGAGGACCAGCACGCCCTCGGGGGCCGCCTCCCACTCCACCGAGGTCCCGGCGCCGAGCCCCGGGTGCGCCCGGCGGGCGGCGATCGCGGCCCGGTACAGCTCCAGCGTGGAGCCGGGCACGCCGGTCTGCGCCTGGACGCTCAGCTCGCCCCAGCCGTCGGGCTGGGGCAGCCAGCTGCCGCCGTCGCCGAAGCCGTACGAGCTGCCGCCGCGGGTCCACGGGATCGGCACCCGGCAGCCGTCGCGGAAGCCGTCCTGGCCCTCGGCCCGGAAGAACGACGGGTCCTGGCGGACCTCGTCGGGCAGGTCGGTGACGTCGGGCAGGCCGAGTTCCTCGCCCTGGTAGATGTAGGCGGAGCCGGGCAGCGCCAGCATCAGCAGGGTGGCGGCGCGGGCCCGGCGCAGACCCAGCTCGCGGTCGCCGGGGGTGCGGATCTGGGTGCCGAGGCCGGGCGGGTTGGCGAACCGGGTGGCGTGCCGGGTCACGTCGTGGTTGGAGAGCACCCAGGTGGTGGGGGCGCCGACCGGGCGCATCGCGTCGAGCGAGGAGTCGATGACCTTGCGGAGCTCGGCGGCGTCCCAGGCGGTGGAGAGGTACTGGAAGTTGAACGCCTGGTGCATCTCGTCGGGGCGCACGTAGTTGGCGGTGCGCTCGACGGTGGGCGTCCACGCCTCGGCGACCAGGATCCTGGCGCCGGGGTACTCGTCGAGGATGGTGCGCCAGGAGCGGTAGATCTCGTGCACCCCGTCCTGGTCGAAGAACGGCATGACGTCGTTGCCGAGCAGCTTGAGCTGGTCGCGGCTGCCGAGGTCGGGCAGGCCCTCGGCCTTGACCAGGCCGTGGGCGACGTCGACCCGGAAGCCGTCGACGCCCATGTCGAGCCAGAAGCGCAGGATGGAGCGGAACTCGTCGGCGACGGCCGGGTGTTCCCAGTTGAAGTCGGGCTGCTCGGGCGCGAAGAGGTGGAGGTACCAGTCGCCGGGGGTGCCGTCCGGGTCGGTGGTCCGGGTCCAGGCGGGTCCGCCGAAGACGGACTCCCAGTCGTTGGGCGGCAGTTCGCCGTTCTCACCCTTGCCGGGGCGGAAGTGGTAGCGCTCGCGCAGGGCGGAGCCGGGGCCCTCGGCGAGGGCGCGCCGGAACCACTCGTGCCGGTCCGAGGAGTGGTTGGGCACCAGGTCCACGATGATCCGCAGGCCCAGTCCGTGGGCGTCCCGGATCAGCCCGTCGGCGTCCATCAGGGTGCCGAACATCGGGTCGATGTCACGGTAGTCGGCGACGTCGTAGCCCGCGTCGGCCTGCGGGGACGCGTAGAACGGGCTGAGCCAGACCGCGTCCACACCGAGGTCCTTGAGGTACGGGAGTCTGGCCCGGACGCCGGCGAGGTCGCCCATGCCGTCACCGTTGCCGTCGGCGAAGCTCCGTGGGTAGACCTGGTAGATCACCGCGTCCTGCCACCAGCCGGTCTGGTGGGCCGGAGCGTCGGCGGACGTGCCGGTGGAGGGGGCAGCGAGGTGCTGGGTCATGTCGTCCCTGGGGTGTCTGGGTGGGGAGCGGCGCCGGGGTCCGGGTTCGGACCCCGGCGTCCGCCGTGACTTGGTGCGTGCGGGGCGTACGGGCGTGCCGGGTGGGATCAGCCCTTGACGGCTCCGGCGGACATGCCGGTGACGAGGTGCTTCTGCGCGAACAGGAACACCAGGGCCGCGGGTATCGCGATCAGCACGGACGCCGCGGTCATGGGGCCCCACTGGGCTCCGTACTGGTTGACGAACTTCTGCAGTCCGCCGGCGAGCGTCAGGTTCTCGTCGCCGACCATGAAGGCGGAGGCGTACGCCACCTCGCCCCAGGCGGTGATGAAGGAGTAGAAGGCGGTGACGGCGAGGCCGGGCTTGGCGAGCGGCAGGACGAGCCGCCAGAACGTGCCGAACGGGGTCAGGCCGTCGACCTGTCCGGACTCGTCGATCTCGCGCGGGATGGTGTCGAAGAAGCCCTTCATCATCCAGGCGCAGAACGGCACCGAGATGGTGAGGTAGGTGATGACGAGGCCGGCGGGCTGGTTGATCAGGCCCATGCCCGACATGATGTTGTAGATCGGCACGATGAGGACGGCGACCGGGAACATCTGGGTGATCAGCAGGGTCCACATCAGTCCGCGCTTGCCGGGGAAGCGGAAGCGGCTGACGGCGTAGCCGGTGGTCGCGGAGACGAAGACGCCGAGGACGGTGGTGAGTCCCGCGATGACCACGGAGTTGCCGAACCAGGTCAGGAACTCGGTGTCCCGGATCAGGTTCGTGTAGTTCTCGAACGTCGTCTCTTTGAAGAAGTCGGTCGTCGTGGCGTACTTCGCCGGCTTCAGCGAGGTCAGCAGGACCCAGAGCACGGGGAAGACCGCGATGACGGACGCGACGATCAGCGTGAGGTGCAGGGCCACGGAGGCGGCCGGCGAACGCTCCCCGCGGCGCCGGGGCTCGCGGGCGGAGTGCCGGGCGGTGGTGGTCGGTGCGGCGGTGGTCACCAGTTGTCTCCCTGCGTGCGGAGCACTCGCCGGTAGACCACGGCGAAGAGCATCAGGAGGACGAGGATCAGCACGCCCCAGGTGGAGGACTGCGCGAAGTCGCGCGGGCTGATCTCGAAGGAGAATTTGTACGCCTGGGTCACCAGGATCTGGGTGGACTCGCCCGGCCCGCCCCTGGTGAGCAGGAAGATCACCGGGAACATGTTGAACGTCCAGATGGTGGAGAGCAGGGTCACCGTGGCGGAGACCGGGCGCAGGCCGGGCAGGGTGACGTGGCGGAAGCGCTGCCACGCGGTCGCGCCGTCCATCTCGGCGGCCTCGTACTGCTCGGAGGGTATGGACTGCAGTCCGCCCAGCAGGGCCACCATGATGAAGGGGACGCCGAGCCAGACGTTGACGGCGATGACGGAGAACTTGGCCCAGGTGGGGTCGTTCAGCCACGGGACGCCGTCGATCCCGGCGCCGCCGAGGATCTTGTTGAGCAGGCCGCGCTCCTCGTTGTAGAGGAAGCGCCAGGCGAAGACGGAGACGAAGCCGGGGATGGCCCAGGGCAGGATCAGGGCCATCCGGTAGACGGAGCGACCGGCGATCTTCCGGTTGAGAATGTTGGCGAGGGCCATGCCCAGGCAGAAGGTGATGCCCACGCAGGAGACCGTCCACACCAGTGTCCAGCCGAGCGTGCCGAGGAACTGGTCACCGGTCAGGGCGTCGGCGTAGTTGTCCAGCCCCACGAACTCGTAGGTGGCGGGCAGCTCGTTGACACCGATGGACCGGGCGACGTTGCGCTCGTTGGCGTCGGTCAGCGACAGCCAGATACCGCGGACCAGGGGGTAGCCGATGATCACGCCGATCACGACGACGACCGGGGCGACCATGGTCCAGGCGTACCAGTGGACCGACAGGGCCCGCCGGAGCCTGCTCGGCGGCGGGGGTGTACCAGTACCGCGGCTCCGGCCGCGGGCGACGTCGTCGCCCGCGGCCTTCGCCACCGACTGGCCGGTGTGGACAGCCATCAGTCGGCCTGCCTTCCTGGGTTACTTCCAGCCCTTGAGGAGCTTGCGGTAGGAGTCGCCGGTCGCCTTGGCGGCCTTCTCCGGCGTGGTCTGGCCGGTGAGGACCTTGGTGTACTCGGTGTTCAGCGGGGCGAAGAGGCTGCCGGTCTCCGGGATCCAGGGGCGCTCGACGGCGGTCTCCACGACCGGCTTGAAGAACTGGACGATGTCGCTGTCCACGGCCTGCTGCCTGCCGTACGCGGAGGTGCGGGTCGGGAGCAGGTTCAGCTCGCCGGCGACCTGCGCCTGGGCCTCGACCGAGGTCATGTACTCGACGAAGGCGTAGGAGGCGTCCAGGTTCTTGGAGCCCGCGTAGACGGCCAGGTTGTGACCGCCCTGCGGGGCGCCCTGCGCGGCGGAGCCGGCCGGGACCGGGGCGATGCCCAGGTTCCCCTTGTCGGAGAACTCCTTGCCGGTCAGGGTGTCGGCCACGGCCCAGGGGCCGTTGATCATCATCGCGACGTCGCCGTTCTTGAACGACTGCATCATGTTCTCCCAGCCGTCCGTGGCGTCGGTCTTGGCCGCCCCGGAGTCGACGAGGTCCTTCACGACGCCGAACGCCTTGACGCCCGCCGCGTTGTCGACGGTGATCTCCTTGTCGGCCGCTGCGACCAGGTCGCCGCCCTCGCCGTACAGGAAGGACAGGAAGTAGTACGAGTCGTCGCCGCGCAGGTAGAGGCCGGTCTTGCCGGTCTTGTCCTTGATCTTCTTGGCGACGGACTTCAGGTCGGCGACGTTCGCGGGCGGCTCGACGCCGGCGTCCTTGAACATCTTCTTGTTGTAGAAGATGCCCATGGAGTCGATGACCTGCGGCACCGCGTACGTCTTGCCGTTGTACTTGGTGGACGCGGCGGCCTGCTTCAGGAAGTCGTCCGGGTTCTTCAGCGCGACGGTGCCGTCGAGCGGGGCCAGGTAGCCGAGGTCGGCGAACTCGGGGGTCCAGGCGACCTCGGAGCGGATGACGTCCGGGGCGCCGGAGCCGGCCTGCGCCGCGTTCTTGAACTTGTTCTGCGCATCACCGAACGGAACGTTGACGTACTTAACGTCGACCTTCGGGTGCTTCTTCTCGAAGCCCTCGGCGAGCTTCTTGAAGACCTTGTCCTCGCTGCCGACGCTCGAGGTGTCCCACCACGTCACGGTGCCGGAGAGCTCGCCCGAGCTCTTCGTGCCGCCGGACTCGTCGTCGCTGCCGCAGGCGGTCGCCGCGAGCGCCAGGGCCGCGACCAGGGCGGTGGCCGTTATGCCACGTCGCATCTGAACTCCTTCAACTGCCGTACCGCTCCGTCGCGGCGCCGGGTCGACGAGAACGTAACAAGGATGAAAGAACGCCGAAAGAGTTTGCGGAAGATTTCTGCAAGCCTCGACGATCGTTACATTCGCGTGTCCTCACGGTTGCCGTCAAGACCCTTGACGGCGGCAGTCCGATCCTGGCATCCCCTGGCCACGGGCCGCCGTATCGCGGTACGACGATCCGATCACCGTCTGCAAGCCGGGGCTGCAAGACCTTGCAACGCGTTGCCGCGGTCGCGGGGGGGCCGCGGGGGGGGCGCGCGCCCCCCGGCGGGCCCGGCCCCCG